>NZ_DASWYK010000208.1:0-2839 GCF_036405015.1 Flavobacterium sp.
AGATAAAATGGTTGTTGATTGAAATAAATTTCGATTTTTGTAGTTTAATATTACAGCGAAAATTATCTTTATTGCAAATTTCAAATATTTTTTAGAATTAATTATTAAAAACCAGAATTAATATATGTTTAGTTTTATTCAATTACAAACAGATACAATCGCAAATGCTTCAAATGTAGTAATCGAGAAGATTGCTCCAGAACAAGAAATTTCAATGTTTGGGTTCATCATGAAAGGGGGAGTTTTCTTAATTCCAATTGCGATTTTATTGTTTTATACTATTTATGTGATTTTTGAACGTTATATGTATATCAGTCGAGCATCAAAAATTGACAGTAGATTAATGCAGGATGTTGGCGAAAAATTGCATTCTGGAAATATTGAATTAGCAAGAACAATTGTAGAAAGAAATAACACCGCTGCTGGAAATATTTTAAAAGAAGGTGTTTTGGTTATTGGAAGGCCAATTGCAGAAATTGAATCCAACATGGACCGCGCCGCTGATATCGAAATTGGCGAAATGGAAAGACGTTTAGGTCACCTTGGACTTATAGCTGGTATCGCTCCAACATTAGGTTTCATCGGAACAATTTCTGGAGTAATTAAAATTTTCTACAGCATTTCGGTTACAGAAAATATCAGTATCGGAAACATTTCTGGAGGTTTATACGAAAAAATGATCAGTTCAGGATCTGGATTAATCGTTGGTATTATTGCATATTCTGCTTACCACTTACTGAACGGAAAAATCGATGATTTTGCTTTAAAAATCCAAAAACAGATTTTAGAATTTGTCAATATAATTCAAAGAGCATAAAGTATGTCTATTAAGAGAAAAAGAAGATTTCACGCCGAAGTTGCGACTTCATCTTTGAGTGACATTATGTTTTTCCTGTTGTTGTTTTTCTTAATTATCTCAACACTGGCAAATCCGAATGTGATTAAGATGACATTGCCAAAAGCTAAAGCAAATGAAAAAACCAATAAACAGTTAATCAGTTTATCGGTTACAGAAGATAAAAAGTTCTACATCGACAAACAAGAAGTTGATTTCGAAAACCTGGAAACGAGTTTAATGTCAAAAATAGGAACAGATAAAGAGCAAACCGTTGTTGTCCGAATACCGTTTAATCTGCAAGTTCAAGACCTAGTAGATGTTTTGCAAATAGGAGTAAAGAACAATCTTAAATTCGTAATTGCTACAAGTCCGAAATAGATTTTATCATTTAGGCGTGACCACAATAAAAAAATGGGCCAATCAGCTTAACGTTGATACGCCCATTTTTTTATTGCGGTCGGGCTATCCGCGCTACAGTGGTAGCTAGCTTCTATCCCTCACGCGAGCAGACGTTAATCTAGGGCATTTAGAGGAACGAAATAATCACGGTAGGATTGGCTACAATCTTGTCATTTCGACGAAGGAGAAATCTCCGCGAGAAGCTCTACAAAGGATTGGAATTTCGTTGCGGAGTTACTTGTGGAGATTTCTCCTTCGTCGAAATGACAAACTGAACGAAATAAATGGGTTTAAACCAGTTCAATAAAAAAGGCTTTCAGATTTCTGAAAGCCTTTTTTATATAAACATATTTTAGTGTAAATCCGTGAAATTCATGTTTTAATCCAAACTGAAATTATAAATAATTTTCCCAACTTGTTTGGCAGGAGCATCACTATCAGATTCCCATTTGGTATTCATTGCTGCAATTCTCGCTTGATCTAATAAACATTTTGCTGTATTCGTTGTTCCTTTAATTCCTGCAGTTGCGCTTATCGTTTTTCCGTTTTGGTCAACGCTTACTTCAACAACCACTTTTCCTTCTTCATTACAAGTATATTTTGGTGCGGGTTTAGAAAGTGCTTTTCTGTTTCCTAAAGAATATCCCGATCCACCGCCAGAACCACCGCCACTTCCAGCTCCGTAACCGCTTCCAGTTCCAATACCATTTCCAGTTCCGTTACCGCCACCAGTTCCTCCGCCAGAGCCACCCGATCCGTAATAACCATTTGAGTTTAAACTTCCACCTGCTTTTCCTTTATTTCCGGCTACTTTATCATCTCCGTCACCACCTTTGTTGGAACCTTTCATAATGCTTGCTAAAGCATCGTTGGTAGAGTTCGAAACTTTCGGTTTTTCAGGAGCAGGTTTTGTTTCTGGTTTTACTGGAGTTGGTTTCTTAGGTTTTTCTTTCGCTGGAATAACGACGTCATTTTCTGCTGTTGTATTTTCCTGAGTAATAATTGCATCTTCTGGAGCAGCTTTTGCGGGTGCTGCTTTTACATTGTTTTTTACTTCCAGAACTTCACTTTTGTAATTGGCTCCTCTTCCTAAATCACTATCTCCAAAATTTACTGTAACGCCGCCGCCACCGCCGCCACCTTCTGCAAGCGCAACGTTATTTTCCGGATTATAAGGAGGCCAAAAACGGATAAAAAATAGCAATAGAATAATTGCTGCATATATCGCAGTGGTGAATAGTAATGATTTCTTTTGATCTGAAGAAATAGAGGAACTCATCTAAAATCTAAATTTTGAAATGTATTATTTTAAAAACGTTTAAAAGTAGTAAAAATTGTTTAGAATGAAAGAGCGTGATGTAATTTAACCGCAAGGGGCGCTAAGTATTTTTTTTAAATGATTATAACACAAAGCACGCAAAGATTTTCGCAAAGAAGCGCAAAGTTTTTTTGAGTAAATCTTCGATTGAAGTTCGCAAAGCTTGATGTCGACAAAGCTTTGCGAACTTAATATTTAGATATTGGTTACGCTCCAAATAAAAATACCTTAGCGTTCTTTGCGTTAAAAAAAACTAGTAATTGTAACGCAAAGTACGCAAAGAA
>NZ_DASWYK010000209.1:0-16394 GCF_036405015.1 Flavobacterium sp.
GAATAGAGAATAGAGAATAGAGAATAGAGAATAGAGAATAGAGAATAGAGAATAGAGAATAGAGAATAGAGAATAGATTTTTAACTAAAAAGGATTTATATCATCTTAAAAATATAAAAATGAACCGATTATTACTTTTACTATTTACAATTGTTTTTTCAACTCTTCAAGCGCAGGAAAGTTCGCTAATTAAAATTGAAACCGAAAATTCGGCTTTGGTTTTAAAAGTGGGTAGAAACAAAAAACTGTATCAAACGTATTTAGGAACAAAGCTGAATAATGGTTCTGAATATGAATTTATTTCAAAGGAAAATATCAAGAAATTTGTCATTAATGATGGAAATCCGTTGATTGATTTGCGTCATCAGGTTTATCCCACTTTCGGGACAGATAATTTGTTTGAACCTGCGATTCGAATGACGCATAACGATGGGAATCCTTCTTTAGAACTGGAATATCAAAGTCATACTTCAGAAAAAATAACAGAGGATATTTCACAAATTACAATTCAATTAAAAGATTCGCAATATCCTGTTTTTGTTGCACTTCATTATAAAATATTTTATAAAGAAAATGTGATTGAAACTTGGACTGAAATTAAGCATAAAGAAAAGAAACCGGTTGTAATTTACAATTATGCTTCAGTAGCCTTGCATTTAGATTCAGATAAATATTGGCTGACACAATTTTACAGTGATGTTGTGGAAGAAATGAGAATGGAAGAAAGTCAGTTGACAAGAGGAAGTAAAGTCATCGATTCAAGGTTAGGCGTAAGAACGAATATGTTTGCGTCACCAAGTTTTTTTCTTTCGTTAAATGCTAAAGCAGAAGAAAATACAGGAGAAGTTATTTCTGGAACAATTGCGTGGTCTGGAAATTTTAAGCATACGTTTGAAATTGATAATAACAATGAATTAAGAATCATTTCGGGAATCAATGAATTTGCTTCTGAATATACTTTAGAACCTGGAAAAACATTTAAAACACCTTCGTTTATTTACACGTTTTCAAACAAAGGAAAAGGGCAGGCGAGTAGAAATCTACATTCGTGGGCTAGAAAATACGGAATCAAAGACGGAGAAAAACCGCGACTAACTTTATTGAACAATTGGGAAACTACTTTTTTTGATTTCGATCAAATTAAATTGAGCAATATGTTTGACGATGCCAAAACTTTGGGAGTTGATATGTTTTTGCTCGATGATGGTTGGTTTGGAAATAAATATCCAAGAAGTGGTTCTACATCTGGTTTAGGAGATTGGGAAGCTACAAAATCGAAACTTCCAGACGGAATTGGTTTTTTAATGAAAAAAGCGAAAGAAACCAACGTGAAATTTGGTATTTGGATTGAACCTGAAATGATTAACGAAAAAAGTGAATTGTACGAGAAACATCCAGATTGGGTTTTAAGTCTTCCTAATCGGGAAAAAAATATTTACAGAACACAGTTGGTTTTAGATTTATGCAATCCGAAAGTACAGGATTTTGTTTTTAAAGTGGTAGACGATATTATGCAGACAGAATCAGGTGTTGCTTTTTTTAAGTGGGATTGCAACAGAATGATGACAAGTGCTTATTCGACTTATTTAAAGAATCAGCAGTCGCATTTATTTATTGAATATACCAAAGGATTGTATAAAGTTTTGGATCGAATAAAAAGCAAATATCCAGATCTTCCGATGATGCTTTGTGCGGGTGGTGGCGGAAGAATAGATTACGGATTATTGAATTATTTTACTGAGTTTTGGGCAAGTGACAACACAGATCCGTTTGACCGTATTTTTATTCAATGGGGATATTCTAATTTTTATCCAGCAATGGCAACTTGCAATCACGTGACTTCAATGGGGAATCAATCCATAAAATTTAGAACCGATGTGGCTATGATGGGCAAATTAGGTTTTGATATTCATGTTGGCGGACTTAAAGAAGATGAATTGAAATATTGTCAAGAAGCAGTATCTAATTATAAACGTTTAAGTACCACTATTGGACAAGGTGATTTGTACAGATTAGTTTCGCCTTACAAAGACAGCAGAGCCGTATTGATGTATGTAAATGAAAACAAAACCAAGTCGGTTCTTTTTTCTTATACTTTACATCCGCTGACTGATCCGAATTATGGTTTAGTAAGGCTGAATGGATTAGATCCTTCAAAAAAATATTTGGTAAAAGAAATTAATCTGATGCCAAAAAATAAAAACACTTTTGAGGAATCAGGAAACATTTTTTCAGGTGATTTCTTGATGAAAATTGGATTGAAAGTTTCTTCATCCAGACAAGAAAATAGTGTTGTGCTTGAAATAACAAATACGAGTTTATTATAATTGAAATAAAAAAAGCGGTTGAAAAATCAACCGCTTTATGGTAAAAACAAACACAAACAATACTACTTTGTATATTTTTTTCTAAGAAGATTAATTTCTTTAGAACCAATTCCCATTTCCTGCTGTAAAAAGTTTTCTACAGTTCCATATTGTGTTTTGATGCCACCAAAAAACAAACGGATTAATTCTGGTTTTAATGCCATTCGCTCTTCAATCTGTGCTTCTGTCAAACCACTCATTTTTGCTAATGGCGCCATCATTCCGTTATTCATTTTTTTCAAATAAATGTTTGATGCTACATAGTCTGCTTCGATAGTTTCTTCTGGAACATTCAAGATGTAAAGAAATAATGCTGTTGCCATTCCTGTACGATCTCTACCGCCAGTACAGTGATACATTATGGCTTCTTTTTTATCTGCTGTCATTAATTTTACAAATAAAGGACGGAAACGATCTCCGCTATATTTTACACCATCAGTTCCGTAGAATTTCTCTAAAAAGTTTCCTTCTTTCAATAATTTTACCATTTGCATTGCATTTGGAAGACTGTCGCTTCCTGCAGGGCTTAAAGTGTAATCTGTATTTTTCGGCAAACGATCTGGTGCTGCTTTTGCTTCAGCCACTCCTCTAAAATCTATAACTGTGTGAATTTTCTTTTTGTCTAATAAAGCGACATCTTCATCAGTCAATTTATCTACACCAGCACTTCTGAATACTTTACCCCAAACCACTTCTTTTCCGTCTTTTGTTTTATAACCTCCAACATCTCTGAAGTTCATTCCGCCTTTTACTGGAACTAGTCTCTTTATACTGTCAGTCAGTTGCGCGCTAGCTGCGGTTTGTATTAAAATCGCTAATGCAATCATTGTATTTCTCATTTTTTATATGATTTAATTTATTATTTTATTTTTTAGAAGATGTCGTAACGTAAACCAGCTTGTCCGCGGCTTCCGTACCATTCTTGAGAAGTAATACGACGTTTGTCTGGACCCATATACATTTTTACAGGCGAATCGCTTAAGTTGTTTAATTCAACAAAAACTTTCAATTTTTTAGAAATATTTACTGTGGCAGAAGCGTCGATAGTAAAGTTTGAATCTGTCCAGATATAATAATCTGGGCCTAATTGTTGGTTGATGCTTTCTACAGAATTTCCGCGGTAGTTTCCAGCCAAACGTAACATTACACCGTTTCTTTCGTAGAAAAGAATGGCATTAAATAAGTTTTTAGATTGATTTGGTAAACTCGTTTTATCATTAACAGTTCCGGTTGTAGTTACACGAGGAACTTCCGTTTTAGAATCGATGAAAGTGTAATTGAATTCAACTCCAAATCCGCTCCAGAAACCATTTAGAAAATCAAACCTTTTGTTGATTCCAGCTTCAAATCCGTATAAAGAAGCTTTGTTTAAGTTTTTTGCCTGAGTAACTAAATAATCATTTCCTTCAATATTTTGCATGCTGATATCTGTAAAAACAACATCCGTAATATTTTTGTAGAATGCACCTCCAGAAATAATTCCAACATTATCAAAATAATATTCTCCCATTAAATCGAAATTATTACTGAAAGTTGGTTTTAAATCAGGATTTCCCTGTGTAATAGTCATTGGAGAAGCGGTTGTATTCGTCGAACTTCCAGGTGTCATGTCTCCAAAATTCGGACGAACAAATGTTTTGGTATAAGCGGCGCGTAGATTTGATTTTTCGTTTAATTTATATTTCAAATGAAGCATTGGAAGAAATGAATTGTAATTATTCTCTACAACAGACGGACTTAATGTAATAACAGCAGGCGTTCCTTCTGTAGTTGCCTTGGTTCCGTTTAAAGTCATTTTTGTGTATTCGTTACGTAAACCTCCAACGATTTTTAGATCATCAGTTACATCAATTTCTGCCATTGCATAACCTGCAATTACATCTTCATCACCTGTATAAAAAGAAGTTGCATTTGTTTTGGATGTGAAATCCATAAAGCCATTTGTAGTCTGGAAAGATTGTCCATACATATTAAACAACTGATCTTTAGTTAAAGGATTTACAATGAATTGACTGAAGTCGCCATTCATGTTTCCGAAAAACTTACTTCCGTTAGGAAAATTGGTTGTTTGTAAATTCGAAAGCGGTACTAAAGCTGGTGAGTTTGGAACTCCAACTGCTGCTCCAGGAAGATATACATAATTTGATCCATAAGTGTTTGTTCTGTCTTTATGACGATATTTTGCTCCGAACTTTAAATTGACTTTAGAACTTGCTTCTACTTTTAAATTAACTTGACCAATTTGATCTCTTTCGCTATTGTCTAACTGTGCAATTACTAATTGATTAAGTAATAATTTTGAAGGATCCATCACTTCTGCTGAATTAGCAAGACCCGTTTCAAAATTATCTACAGTGCCACCAACTCCGTTTGGAGAATCAAATCCCCAGTAACGTTTTCCGTCGCTTGAAAGATTATTGAAACCGCCTGTAATTCTTTGGCGGAAAGTTGCAATAGGAAGTCCTTTATTATTTGAAGTCGAAGGCGTATCCAGATAATATTCAGATTTATGATTGCTGTAACTCCAGTCCAATTTAAATTTTTGATTCATTTGATGTTCTCCACCAACTTCAAATCCGTTTAGTGCTGTTTGGTAATGAGAATATCTGTAATTGTATTGAAAACGAGTATTGGTATAATCAATATAAGATTCATAAACTGGACGAATATCATCAAATTTATTAGCCATTCCTCTAAAGAAAATTTTATCAGAAGGCGTGATTTTATATTCCAAACCAACATTTAAACCTTTCGTTTCACGTTCTCCCATATAACGTTTAAAAAGTACGGTATTAAGAGATCTTTTTTGCTCTACGATTGCTGCGCCTGTATTGTACGTTGCGGCAAATTCATCAGAACCCCATTGTCTGCTCCAGATTGCACCAGAAACAATAACACCCAATTTGTTATTGAAGAAACGATCTCCGTAGGTAACAGAGGCATTGTAAGTTCCGTTTTCGCTAAAAGTATTATAACCTCCCGCAGCACTTACATTTAAGGTACGTTTTGTGGGTGCGGTGCGTGTAATAAAATTGATAGATCCTCCAATAGCATCGCCTTCCATATCAGGTGTTACAGCTTTTGCGACTTGTACATACTGAATCATTTCAGAAGGTACAGCATCCAACACTGATGATCGATTTCCCATAACATTAGAACTCGGAAGACGATTACCATTAAAAAGAGTAGAAGTCCATGCAAAAGGAGTTCCTCTTACCGTTGCCTGATCGGCTTCACCATGATAACGCGCAACAGCAACACCCTGCATACGCTGAACAGCTTCGGCAGCATTACGGTCTGGTAATTTACCGATTGCATCTGCTGCCATTACATCCATAATAGCCAATGAATTTTTCTTGATACTATACGCTTTTGCCTGAGATGGCGCCATAGTACCTTTTACCACAATTTCTTTCAGAGAACTTGATCCGTCTGGTTTTAGTTGAATCATACCAAGATCGTTGATTCCTTTAACTAGATTTAAGGTGATCGATTTTGTTTCAAAACCAATATAGCTTATTTCAATAGTCGCTTCTCCTTCAGCAGTTGCTGTAAGTGTAAAAGCACCTTCTAAATCCGAAATGGCCGAATTGTTAAAGGTCTTTCCAACAATGTTTGCAGTTGGCAGTGAACCAGATTCACTAGTAACAACTCCTTTTATTGTCTGTGAATTAGCTGATATAAAAGAACCGACTGTAAAAATAGCGGCGAGAAGTACTTTTTTAAATTTCTTTTCTTTTTTAAATAAAGATTTTAAGTTGATTTTTGGTGTCATGTTTTGTAGTTTTTTTGCAAAGATTGTCACGATTTAAGCTGCGAAACGACTTTGTCAAACTAGAACTACTTGGAACAAGTATCAATCTTTTGAATTTGTTTTAATGTATTGATTTTTAATGTTTTATTGTTTGTTATTAAATTGTTACGAATCAATTTTTTCGCAATTCGTAAACATTAAATTAACAGGTTCTTGATACTTTAGCACAAAGATTTTAAGATGAAATACATAATTGCCATAGGAATATTTCAGGCTCTTTTAGCCGCAGTTTTACTTTTAAGAAGCAGATACAAAAAAAACGCTGACGATTTATTAATTTCTCTGGTAATCTGTATAGGAATACATCTTTCCATAAAATTTTTCATTTTCACTTTCGTAGAAGACCAACAGGTATTAAATATGATGAATACTTTTATAGGATTTTGCTATATTCCTTTATTGTATTTATATACTTTAAAAACCATCAGACCTGAGTTTGTGAGTGCTTCCAAATGGTATCTTTTTATTCCGTTTATTATAGGTGCTATTGGTTATTTTTCTACTGTTTGTGTTTTATT
This sequence comes from Flavobacterium sp., assembly GCF_036405015.1. Lineage (GTDB taxonomy): Bacteria > Bacteroidota > Bacteroidia > Flavobacteriales > Flavobacteriaceae > Flavobacterium. The sequence goes on from NZ_DASWYK010000209.1 coordinate 6,699, forward strand.
TGCGACTTCACCCAATGCCTATCAAGTTTTGTATTGGTACAATACGATTAGCCTTTATACATTACTTCCGCTGGATATTGTTTTTTCATGCGGAATCATTTATTTGGCCATTACTAAGCTGCCGAGAAATTGTCAGGAAAAAAAGCTGATTGTTCAGTTGGCTTCTCTTTTTCTTTGCATCGGAATATTAGGTGTTTTGTTTACCATTTTAGGTTCATTTATTTGGTCTTTAAATTACCTTAGCAGAAGTATTATTTATACACTTCTAATAGTCATTACGATTAGAATTATTACATATAAATATGGAACTGTTATCGATTCTGGTTTACAGAATTCAAATCAGGAAATGTTTTTATCTGTTGGAAATTATAATGTAATTTCGGCAGTTGACACCCCTGAAATAAACTCTGATTCGAAAGATTTTTTAGTCAATGATGTTCTTATAATTGAAGAAAAGCAACCAGAACAACCTCAAAAAAGACGAGAAATATTAAGTCAGAGCGAAATGTTTAAAATAGTACTCAAACTTGAAAAAGCGATGGAGAAAGAGCAATATTTTACAGACAGCGAATTAACGCTTGATAAACTTGCAAAACTCACCAACCTTAATAAATATCATATTAGCGAAACGTTGAATCATTTTGTAAACAAGCCTTTTTACACCTTTGTAAACGAATATAGAATTCAATATGTAAAAGATAAATTCAAAAATTTATCAGAACAAAATCGAACGATTAATATTTTAGAATTAGCCTTTGAATCTGGCTTTAATTCCAAATTTTCGTTTAATAGATATTTTAAAGAAGTTACATCGCACACGCCAACAGAATATCTTAATTTGATGGTTAAAGAAATGGTGTTTTAAAGAATAAAAAAAGTCTTTTTTCTGTAGAATTTATTTCCTTTCTAACCTTTTGTAAAGCTTCGACATAATTATTTGATATACTTTCAAATAATTAAAAAATCACTTATTTGACTCTTTTTTGATTCTAAAATAAGAATTCTTACTTTTATAAGCATACAAGCTAAGCTACTACAAAAACGATAAAGAAATGAATATCAATAAACAAGTTGTAAAAGTCACCACCATAATTTTGCTGTTAGTAACCGGAACTATAAATGCACAGCAAAAATTTACAATCGTAGCGGCTGCTAACTTAAAAGTAGCTTTAGATTCTATCAATACGGTTTTTAAGAATCAAAATCCTGGTATAAGTCCACAGATTACTTATGGAGCTTCAGGGAAATTTTATGAACAGATTTCCAGCGGCGCTCCGTTTGATTTGTTTTTTTCAGCAGATATGGATTATCCCAATAAGCTGGAAAGTAATAAAATGACTGTTTCTAAAATAAAGATGTATGCTGTTGGAAAATTGGTGATCTGGAGTAAAAAAACAGATCCTAATAAAACAAAAATAAATAGTCTTTTGGGTTCTGAAATTCGTAAAATAGCTATCGGAAATCCTGCAACTGCACCGTACGGAGAAAAAGCGGTAGAGAGCTTAAAATTCTACAAAATATATGATAAACTAAAAAGCAAACTGGTTTTTGGAGACAATATTACACAAGCTACTCAATTTATAACAACTGGAAATGCCGATATCGGAATCACGGCTTTATCTCTTGTACTAACTCCAAATATGAAGAAAGAAGGCGGAAAGTATTATATTATTCCGGCGAAAAGTCACTCTTCATTAGAACAAGGTTGTGTAGTGTTGAAACATGGGAAAGGGAATGCAAATGCTTTAAAATTTTATAATTTTATATCATCAAAAAAGGCAATTGAGATTTTAAAATATTACGGTTACGATACCAAAACAAAATGAATGTACTAAAAGGAATTATAACCGAAATTCAATCACATGAAGGAATTTCTTTAGTGAAAGTAAAAGCCAATGATTTTATTTTCTCTTCGATCGTTTTAGATACGCCAGAAACAGCAGTTTATTTAGAAGAAAATAAAACCGTTAAAATTATTTTTAAAGAAACAGAAGTCATTATTTCTAAAGATCTAAGTCCGTTAATTAGCATTCAAAATCAAATTCCTTGTCAGATTGAATCGATAAAGAAAGGAGTGATTTTAAGTCAGATAAATTTAGTGGCAGATGGAGAAAAGATAAAATCCATTATTACCAGCAATGCTTGTGAGCAATTGAATTTGAAAGAAAACGATAGTGTGATAGCCTTGATAAAAACAAATGAAGTAAGTTTAGCTGCCAATGATTAACCTAGAACCTTTATGGCTTACAGCAAAATTGGCTTTGATTACCACACTGATTCTTTTTGTGGTTTCGATTCCGTTATCGTATTGGTTGTGTTATAGCCGATTTCGGTTGAAAGCCGTTGTGGAGGCGCTTATAAGTTTGCCTTTAGTTTTACCACCATCTGTTTTGGGTTTTTATCTTTTGATTGCTTTTAGTCCAGAAAATGCTTTCGGAAAATTTTTGGCTGATTATTTCGATATAAGACTGGTTTTTACTTTTGAAGGATTAATTCTAGCTTCGGTTTTATATAGTCTGCCTTTTATGGTCAATCCGATTTTGTCGGGATTAAAAAATCTCTCTCCAGCATTACAGGAAGCTTCTTTTACTTTAGGAAAATCAAGATTTACAACCATTACCAAAATTTTACTTCCTAATATTCGTGCTTCACTATTTACAGGTATTATTATGACATTTGCTCATACTTTAGGAGAATTTGGTGTTGTTTTAATGGTTGGAGGAAGTATTCCGGAAGAAACAAAAGTAGTTTCGATTGCCATTTATGAAGAAGTGGAATCTATGAATTATCAAAACGCCAATATTTATGCTGGAATATTGTTTGTGTTTTCTTTTTCAATTTTATTAGCGGTTCATTTAATTAATAATAAATTCCGAAAAACGACTCTTTATTAATGATACAGATTGATACCTATAAAATCCTTCAAACAGCCGATGGCGAACTTCCTTTGGATATTTCTTTAACAATCCAGAAAGGACAGTTTGTTGCTATTTATGGAAATTCTGGTGCTGGTAAAACCACTTTACTTCGTATTTTATCTGGTCTGACTGATGCCGAAAAAGTAAACATAAAAGTGAATGAATCTGTTTGGGATAATGCTGATAAAAAGTTTCATCTTCCTGTTCAGAAACGATCCATTGGTTTTGTTTTTCAGGACTTTGCCTTGTTTCCGAATTTAACAGTAAGAGAAAATCTGGAGTTTGCCTTATCTAAAAATGATTCGAAAGAAATTGTTTCCGAATTGATCGATTTAATGGAATTACAGTCACTTCAAAATAGTAAACCTCAAAATCTATCAGGAGGACAAAAACAGCGTGTAGCTTTAGCCAGAGCAATTGTTCGTAAACCTGAAATACTTTTGTTAGATGAGCCATTATCTGCCTTGGATGATGACATGCGATTTAAACTTCAGGATTATATTTTGAAAATTCATCAAAAATACAATCTTACCACTTTAATGATAAGCCATTCTATTTCGGAGATTTTCAAGCTTTCAGATAAGGTTATCGTGGTTGATAAAGGCAGAATTCTAAAAGAAGGAACGCCTGAAATGGTTTTTTCAGAACAAAAAATAAGCAGTAAATTTCAGTTGACTGGAGAGATTATCAGTATTACTAAAAGTGATATTATTTATGTGGTTCAGGTTTCTTCGGGTAATACTATTGTGAAAGTGATTGCCACAGAAGAGGAGGCAAAAGAGTATAAAATTGGGCAAAAAGTGCTTGTTGCTTCAAAAGCATTTAATCCAATTATTCAGGTTTTAAAATAAAAGTTAAAAAAACTTCTAGTATTATTTTAATTTATTAAGTATAAATACTTATTTTTGAAAAGCTAAAACTAAGTATTTTTAATGTTTGACCTAAGTAAAAATTTAGGATGATATTAGATAAGCAGAGGTAAGATTCTAATGGAGGATTTAATGATAGTTTTTGTGAGATAATTGATTAAAAAGATTAACTAACCAAATACATTTTTTTTAACCATCAGTATTCATTTTAAAACATACTGAAAACATCGTAAACTATGAAATTAAAATTTGCAGTATTGCTGCTCTTTCCAATGCTTGGATTTTCACAGCAAAATAAAACAACCGAAACAGATTCTTTAAAAACATCCAAGGTCTTTATTCTTGGAGAAGTTATCATTACTCACAATCAGAACAAGGATACTTTAAACCGAGTAACATCAGAAAAGATGGAATCTCAGAATAAAATGGAAGTTTCAAGAGCTTTAAATCTGCTTCCAGGAATTACATTGACAGCTTCTGGACCAAGAAACGAGTCGATGGTTTCGGTAAGAGGTTTTGATTTGAGACAGGTTCCTGTTTATATGGATGGTATTCCTGTTTATGTGCCTTATGATGGTTATGTCGATTTGGCCAGATTTACGACTTTCGATTTGGCTGCCGTTGATGTTTCAAAAGGATTTTCCTCTGTTCTTTATGGACCGAATTCATTAGGTGGGGCGATTAATTTGATTTCTAGAAAACCTTCCAAAAAACTGGAATATGATGGCGCTTTGGGCGCTATCAATGAAAACGGTTATCGCGGAAACATTAATATGGGATCTAATTTAGGCCAATTTTATGTTCAGGGCGGTTATTCCTATTTAGATCGAAATTCGACCAGAATGTCTTCTGATTTTGTTCCGATGAAAAATGAAGATGGGGGACAACGTGATAATTCGTATCGAAAAGATCAGAAAATAAGTTTCAAAGTAGGTTGGACTCCAAACAAAAAAAGTGAATATGCTTTAGGATACATCAATCAGCAAGGTGAAAAAGGAAATCCTGTTTATGCTGGGAGTGACACCAAAAATTCACTTTTAAACAATCCCCGTTTTTGGCAATGGCCAGTTTGGAATAAAGAAAGTTATTATTTTATTTCAAACTCCAATCTTGATGATCAGAACAGTTTAAAAACAAGAATATATTACGACAAGTTCAAGAATACTCTGAATAGTTATGATGACAAAACCTATTCGACAATGACCAAAGGTTATGCTTTTCAGAGTCTTTACGACGATTATACGTATGGTGGAAACGTAGAATACAACACGAAACTTATTCCGAAAAATGATTTTAAAGTGGCAGTGCATTTTAAAGAAGACGTTCACCGCGAACATAATCTAGGAGAACCTGTACGTCATTTTATTGACAATACCATCTTATTCGGAATTGAAGATGTATATAAAGTTTCAGATCAATTTACGGTTATTCCAGGGGCGAGTTATAATATTAGAAAAAATATTCAGGCTCAGGATTATAATAGTACTACCAAAATGGTATCAGATTATCCAGCCGCAGACGCAAGTGACGCTTACAATTTACAAATTGGACTTTTTTATCAGTTAAACGAAACTCAAAAATTAGGAGCAACGGTTTCTCAAAAAACACGATTTGCAACAATTAAGGATCGTTATTCTTATCGAATGGGAACGGCAATTCCGAATCCAACATTAAAACCAGAAACAGCACTAAATTATGAAGTCAATTATACAGCTTCACTATTCAATAAAATAACCTTTCAAACGGCATTATTTTATAGCTCAATAACAGATGCTATTTTGAGTGTAAGTAACGTACAGCCAGGAAGATCGCAAATGCAGAATTTTGGCGAGGCCGAATACCGTGGAATTGAAGCGCAATTAAATTATTCGATTCTAAAAAACTTATCTTTCAATGCTAATTATACGTATTTGGAAAGAAAAAATATTACGAGTCCAACTATTTATTTTACCGATGTTCCGAATACAAAAGTTATGGGAACGTTGGAGTTTGAGCCAATTAAGGTTTTACGATTAATAGCAAACGCCGAATTTAATTCGTCTCGATTCAGTACAAGTTACGGTACAAGAGTTCCAGATTATACGCTTTTAAATTTTTACGCATCAGGAAAAATATTGAAAAATTTTAGCCTTGATGCCGGAATAAGCAATATATTCGATAGAAATTACAGTCTTGTAGAAGGATTTCCAGAAGAAGGACGAAATTTCTTTGTGACACTTCGTTTTTTTAATTAATAGAAATAAGAGATTTAAGAATGTTTCTTATAAAAGGATAAATGTATATAAAATCGCATTATAAAATCTTTACACTATTATTGGTGTTAGCAGCCGCAGGAATTTTCATGGCGGCCACTGACATAAATCCTATATATGTTGATCCTTACAAATTGGAATATCCCGATTATTTTGGAAACAGAATTAGTATTCCAGAAGATAATCCGACCACAAAACAAGGTGTTTTTTTGGGAAGAATGTTGTTTTATGAAACCAAATTGTCTTCAAACCAAACCATTTCCTGTGCGAGTTGTCACCAGCAAAAACTAGCTTTTACAGACGGAAAAGCATTTAGTGACGGAATAAATAATGTACCAACAAAAAGAAGTTCGATGTCATTGGCCAATCTTCTTTGGGTTCGTAATTTCTTTTGGGACGGAAGAGCCAAAGGTTTAGAAGAACAAGCAAAATTCCCACTTAATGATCCGCATGAAATGGGGGCTTATTTAGAAAAAGCGGTTTTAGAACTTCGAAAAACAAAAGTATATCCACCACTTTTTAAAGAAGCATTTGGAACTTCTGAAATAAACTCGGAAAAAATTACCAAGGCAATTGCACAATTTGAACGCACTTTAATCTCTGCCAATTCCAATTATGATCAATATCTTAAAGGTGAATACAAGCCTAATCAGCAGGAATTGAATGGTATGGAATTGTTTATGAATTCGCCACAGCCAGAAAAGAATATTCGCGGAGCTAATTGCTCTCAATGTCACGGAACACCAAAAATGTATATGGAATTATTTCATAACAACGGACTTGATTCAGAGCCAAAAGATATTGGTCGTGAAGAATTGACAGGAATGCCAAATGACAGGGGAAGATTTAGGGTTGCAACACTTCGTAATATAGCACTTACTGCGCCTTATATGCACGATGGAAGATTCAAAAATCTGGAAGAAGTTTTAGATCATTATAACGAACATATTAGCCCGAGTAAATCTTTAAGTATATCTTTGAAAGATCGTTCGAATAATTTAAATGGAAAAGATTTAGGTTTGACAGCAAATGAAAAATCAGATATTATTAGTTTTCTAAAAATGCTCACTGATTCTACATTTATCAACGATCCAAAATTCTCTGATCCGCATTTGAAGAGAAATAACTAACGATTAAAAATAACAAAAATGAAAAAGCACTTTTTATCTATTCTTTTTTTAACTGCATTATTTTGTGTGGGTATTTCGAATACTTTATGGGCACAAAATTCTTCTAGAGAAGCTGTAATTAAAGTGGAAGGAGAGGTTTTAAAAACACTTTCAATCGGTCTTTCAGATTTTGCAAAAATACCTCATGTAGAAGCCAGTATGAAAGATCGAGACGGAAAAATTCAGCAATATTCTGGCGTTCCCGTTTTTGAATTATTAAAACTTGCCGGAGTAACTTTAGGAAAAGAACTCAAAGGAGAAAACCTGACCAAATATATGATGGTACGAGCAAGTGATGGTTACGAAGTTCTTTTTTCTTTGGCAGAATTGGATCCAGTATTTACAAACAGGGTGATTATTTTGGCTGATAAAAAAGACGGAAAACCGTTAACTGATGGAATAGGACCTTTCCGTCTAGTGGTTCCAGATGAGAATAGACCTGCACGTTCTGTTCATGAAGTTTCTCATTTAATTATTCGATTTGCAAAAGAATAATGCAATACGAATTTATTATTTCTATATTAAAAAGCCGAAAGTCTATATTGTTAATAGATTTTCGGCTTTAGTTTTTTCAATAATTAATCTGAAGAATATCGATGTGATATAACTTAGTAATTAAAATTATACTCATTATTCTGCTTTTGACATATTTAGGGTTAAGGTTGTCAAAAATTCAAGGCCTGTAGTTGTAAGTGCCTTAACTGTAATTTCATATGCACCTTCAGTTAGAGCGGTACTTTTTTTCACAGTGACAGAACCTGTTTTTTCATTTATTGAAAATATATTTTCGCTATCAGTAAAGAGTTGTCCGTCTTTTTTAATTCCATTAATGGCAAAAGATGATTTGTAAGTTGCTGGTGATAGTGTAGGAGCAGCAGATACATACCCGTTTGATAAAGCAATATGGATATTATTCAATAATATAGTAAGATCATATTCAGGATAATATGTACCAAAGAAGAATTTGATTTTGGGTATAAATATAACTCTGAATGTAGTAGATGCCACACGAAAACCGTCTTTAAGAAGTATCGGAGTTACATCGTAAGCTTTTTCAGTTTTTTTATCAGGATCTCCAGCATTGCTGCCAAATTTTAAGATGTTAGAATTCAGTGATACTTCCGTTCCGATAGAAGATTGATTTTCAATTGACCAGTTTGTGTCTGATGAAACATTTGCAGGAGATTCAAGCTCAAAATTTGCAGCGTCGCCATATATTACATAACCCACAGGAATAGTGGCTTTGCTGTCCAGTCCCTTAATGGTAATCTTTGCAGGATTGATTTTAAACTCAACAGTTTGTTTCCCTTGAAAGTTCTGGCTTTTTGAACTCACATTGACAATAATTTTGTAGCTATCAGGTAATTTCAATCCATTGATGCTGGAAACAGTACTATTTGGATACAACAAATTACTATTAACACTGATTTTTTTCGATTCCTTGTTTATCGTCACAGCTTTTGATAGTTTCTCGTTAAGATATTCTGTAGTCGTAACTTTTACATTTTCATTAAGACTGTAATCTAAAGCTATTTCAAGATCGTCTGCAGCTGATACTTCTGATGGAAGAGCGATGTCTTGCGTTTCTCCATAATTCATAGTAGTTCCGGGAGTGAGTTCAAAATCAATTTGTTTTTGAGGTGTTTCCTCATTTTCACTGTTACAAGCTGCCATAGACAGAAATAGAATTCCCATAACTAGAATTCTGGTGTAATTTTTTTGTTTTCTCATGTTTAAAATTTTTGCCAAAAGTATATTTTAAAAATATTTAATGCAACAAAGTTGCGATATTTTATTGCAATATTGTTGCAATAATGTTTTTAAGCTTTATATTTGCGCCCAATATTTATCCAAATTCAGCAAGATTATGCCAATTGTTACGCGATCTTTATTTCTAGTGTTCCTTCTTTTTAACCTATCTGTCTATTCGCAGAATCTAAAATCCGCGGACAGTGTTAAAACCAATGTATTGAATGAAGTTGTAATTACTACTAATAGTAAATCAGAGCTATTTAACTCAAGAAAGATTTCCCGTAAAGAACTTTTAAAGAACCAATCGACAACACTTGGAGAAACACTCAGCCATGTTCCGGGAATTCAAAATTCTTATTTCGGACCAAATTCAGGAGCTGTTGTAATCAGGAGTCTTAGCGGAAACCGTGTCAAAGTGTTAAGTAATGGAATGGGAGTTAATGATCTTTCAGGAATCAGTCCCAATCTTAATCTCATTGCAGATACAGATAATCTGCTTGGTATTGATATTCATATTAACGATGGAAATGTTCTTTTTGGCGGAAGAGCTATTGGAGGGGCTGTCAATTTAAAAGATAACACTGTCCCCAAAGAAAGAACTCCCAAATCTGTTTCAGGTTTTGTAAAGGCCGAAGGAAGTACAAATTTGGGTTATAAACAGTCTTTTGATCTTAATGGAAATATTGGAAAGAAATGGGCGTGGCATGCAGGAGGTATGAATCGATGGAATGGAGAT
>NZ_DASWYK010000210.1:0-3647 GCF_036405015.1 Flavobacterium sp.
TTATCAACGGTTTGACTTTCTAAAAATGAATTATTGCTTAAATCTTTTACAACATAATTTTCAAGTTTTGAATCTGAAGCTAAACCAAGTGTTTTTTTAGTTAATTCTATTGTTTCAAATTCACGGTCAACTTTTAAATTATTGCTAATTGTTACGATTTTATTCTGTGACTGCATGGCAAAACTTCCAGCCAGAATTGTAGTGAGTAAAAGATGTTTTTTCAAAATTTATAGTTTTAATTTTTTAAAAGAATTCAGTTTGATAGTAATTTATAAAAGTACGAATCATAAAATGAATGGAAATACAAAAGTGGCGTAATTTTGTACAAAAGTTTGAAAATGAAGTAGTGAATTATTTTTTGTACTTTACATTCGCCTTGTTTTTGAAAGGTGTAATTTTATAATTAAATGAAAATCAATAAAATGGTTAAATGTATTATTTTCGATTGTGATGGAGTTTTAGTTGATACAGAAAAAATAGGTAATGGAGTATTACTTCAAATGGCGTCAGAGCATGGTTTTAAAATGGAAATTGAAGATGCATACCATTATTTTAATGGAGTAAGTTTAAAGAATTGCTTTTTACAAATTGAAGCGGCTATTGGTCAAAAACTTCCTGATGATTTTGAAGAAAATTACAGAGAAAGAAGTTTTGAAGCTTTCAAAAAAGAAGCAAAACCAATGGATGGAATTTTTGATTTTTTAAATAAACTTACAATTCCATATTGTACAGCTTCTAGTGGACCTCTTGAAAAAATAAGACTTAATCTTGGATTAGCCAGCTTACTTGACAAATTCGAAGGTAGGATATTTAGTTCTTATGTAATTAAGAGTTGGAAACCAGATCCTGAAATCTTCTTACATGCAGCCAAAGAAATGGGTTTTGAAGTAAAAGATTGTATTGTAATAGAAGATAGTGTTGCTGGAGTACGAGCAGGTCTTAAAGGCGGATTTAAAGTCTATGGATTTGCAAATGGTTTCAATAATGCGGATTTGGAACAAGAAGGAGCAGAGCTTTTCAATAGTTATGAAGAATTGAGTAAAAAGCTTGATTTATAAAGATTATCATTCCATAACACTTAGGTAAACTAATTCTAGGTTTTAATTGATAAAATTGCGGTCAGTTAAAAGTTTCAAAACTTCTGATAAGTCCCCAGTTATTAAAGTTAAAACCTATGAATTTAAAATTTTCTTCACTTTTTATAGTGTCATTTTTTGTTGTTTTAAATAGTTCCATTTCTGCACAAAAAACTAAAGATCTAAACGGAACACAAATTGCTTTCTTGTCGGATGTTCATTTACAGGACTTATTTGGCAAATTTTCGGATTCTGATTATAAAGGTGTTTTAAATCCAAAAACAGGTCAGTACGTATTAGTCAGAACGATGGCCTCTCAGCTACATTCTACGAGAATTTTTAATGAAAATTATTTTGCTTTTTTAGCAGCTTTGGAAGATATCGCAAAGCGAAAAATAAAATACGTAGCACTTCCGGGAGATTATACCGATGATGGTCAACCCATTCACGTTAAAGGCTTAGCCAAAATTTTAGAACAATACAGTAAAAAATATAATATTGAATTCTTTATTACAACCGGAAATCACGATCCCGTTGGACCTTTTGCACAAGAATCTGGTAAAGAAGATTTTTTAGGAAAAGAAGGTAAAAGTCAGCCCATTTATAGCAAAGACGGCATGTATAAGCCCAATTTAAACATCGAACAGCCCCTTGTCATAACGGCCGATATTGCTAAAATGGGTTATTTAGGTATTACTGATAATCTGAAAGAATTCGGTTTTCATCCAAGTCAGAAGAATAAATTTTGGGCAACTCCTTTTTCTACTTATTCAAGTGAAAATTATTCATTTGAGAAAGCTTCAGAAAGTGCTAAATTGTCTAAACGTATTTATGAAGTTGCGCCAGGTTATGTAGTTCCAGACGTTAGTTATGTAGTAGAACCAGTTGAAGGACTTTGGCTTATGGCAATCGATGGAAATGTTTATATTCCGAAGAAAACCGATGGAGATCCGAGAGATTCCAAAAGTTATTCAGAAGCGAGTACAGGTTATAATAATGTGCTTTCAAACAAAAAACATTTGATTAAATGGGTGGAAGACATTTCGGCACAGGCCAAAAAACACGGCAAAACTTTAGTTGCTTTCAGTCATTTTCCGATGATTGATTTTAATGACGATGCTTCTGCAGAAATAAAAGAATTGCTTGGTCCAAACAAATGGCAGCTCAACAGAGTTCCCGTTGAAGAAGTAGCACAAGTTTTTGCCGATGCAGGTTTGAAGATTCATTTTGGAGGTCACATGCATATTAATGATACAGGAGTGAGAACAACTCAAAAAGGAAACACTTTAGTAAATGTTCAGACGCCTTCGCTTGCAGCATATATTCCAGCGTATAAGTTACTGACTTTAAAGAAAGATAATCTAATAGATATTCAGACTATTACAATCGACAATGTTCCTAGATATGACGAATTGTTTGATTTGTATAAAACAGAATATCAGTTTTTGGAAAGTCAGAATAGTAAAGATATTTGGAATATTGAAATTTTAAAAACTAAAAATTACCATGATTTTACCGATTTTCATTTGAAAGAATTGGTTCGTCTTCGTTTTTTAAAAGACGATTGGCCTAATGCATTCAAAGATTTTATTCTGAATGTTTCTGCAAAAGATTTATTGGTTTTGGCAAATATCCAGTCAAATAGTAATTTTGATTTTGATTTTATTCTAAGCAATAAAGAACATTTTCAAAACGAATGGAAAGAAGCAGAATTAAAATCTCAACAGGTTTTAACTCAAAATAAACTTAAAGAGATAGATTTTAACTGGACAGGGAATGATCTTTTAATTGATTTTTATCGTTTTAGAAGTGCAGATGAATTGGCTTTTACAGATGTTTCAGAAAAAAGAGCGTTATCTTATAAAGTGCTGTCAGAACTATTTTTGAATTCTAAAAAGGAAAACATTAAGCCTTTGGAAAAACAGATGCAATTATTCTTTATAATTTTAAATAAATTCATGCATGAAGTTCCAGCGGATCATTTTTCTGTAGATTTGAAAACGGGAGAGATTAATCGCAAAGAGCGCTAAGAATTTAGGACAAGTACACAAAGTTTTTTTAATCTCGCAAAGACGCAGAGTCGCAAAGTTTTTTATATTCTTTGCGAGTAATTTAAAAGCAAAGTTCGCAAAGCCAAATGAAAAAGCTTTGCGAGCTTTCTTATTTATAAATCTCACCGAAAAACCTTAGCGTACTTGGCGTAAAATCTCTGCGTGCTTTGCGGTCAAAAAAACATTAAGCACACAGATCTCATGGATCATTTTTATACATCTGTATAAAACCTTAGCACCTTTAAAAAATATAATTTCAGAATAGTTAAATATAATTTAATTTGATTGATTATTATTAAATTTGAGTTAGCGTTTTAGTTTTTAAAATGTTTGAAATCAAAACTTTATAAAACAACTCAAATAAAAATACAATCATGATACATCAAATTGACACTACCGATAATATTGTAGCTTTTAGAGCCTTGGCAGAAGTAACAAAAGATGATTTTTTGACAGCAGTAATTCCTGCAGTTGAACATTTGGTTAAACAAACAAACGAAATCAATTTTTTGTTGGTCTT
>NZ_DASWYK010000211.1:0-28010 GCF_036405015.1 Flavobacterium sp.
ATTATCTTCTTTATCTACTAATGGAATCCATCCTCGTATACCAACGGTCCATCTTGGAGAAACTTGCGATTTTAGAGAAAAAGCCAGCATGTTCCAGGTTCTGGAGTAAATAGAATCACGTCCGTTTGATTCGTGTTCCATTGAAATTGTTCCGTAAGTAAGTCTTCCACCTTTTAAATAAAAAGGGCGAACGATAGCAACTCCTGGATTAAAATTAATTTCTGAAAATGGCTTTGAGCTGGCATAAATATCCCAAAAAGCTTTTTGAGTGTACATTAGATAAGGAAAGAAACCTCCCCATAATGGTTTTGAGTTGAGTCTAAGCTTAAAACTAACTTGATATTTTACATCTGCAGAATTGCGTGTAACGGCTTCATTTAAAGGGATACCAGTTAAAAAGTAATTGTCTCTATGAACAGAAAAACTATGTTCTTTTAAAAGTGAATCTGCTGCACGAAAGTTCTTTTTTTCTTCTACAATTTGGGAATTTGCAACAATTGAAAACAAAATAAAATAAGCGAATAGGTATTTAAAGTACATTTTTATGATTTAAATTAGGGCTTAATGGTAAGCTTTTACACTAATGTACGTTTTTTTACCGAATTTTAAAAACTACTTATTTCTACATTTTTTGCTTTACATTTTTTCTTTTCCAATATAAAAGATAGAGGATTCCGGCCAATAAGATTAAAATATCTATTTTGAATATCTGTGGAATACGCATAATATGATCGCTATAATAACTGCCTCCTAACAAAGCACCGCAACCAATTCCGATTTCCATTGAGATATACATGGTAGCAATTGCTTTTCCACGATGTTCAGGATTACTTAAATCAATAGTCCAAGCGTTTATTGATGGTGATAGTATTCCGGTTCCCATTCCGTAAAGACCAGCGCCAATTAAAAGCATATTGATATTGGTTCCTTCACTAATTACAAATAATGCAATAGAAGTTATGACAAGTCCAACCAGCATTACATTGGTTCTTCCGTGTTTATCAGAAACTTTTCCTGCTCCAAACCTCATCATAACTGAGGCAACAGTAAAAGCTGTAAAAAATATTCCTTTATTTTCTGCGCCCAAATGTTCGCTCCAATCCGGAATTAAAGTTAATATAAGTCCAAAAGCGGTATAGGAAAAGAATGTAATAATTCCCGCAGGAAGTGCTCCACGATCAATAATGTCTTTTTTACCAATATAAAACATTGATTTGTGTAGTTTTTCTTTTGTTTCTAAAGTCTCTTTCATATTCATTACAATGACAATAGACAAAAAAGCCAGAAACGAAGAACTGTAAAACATAACGTCAATTCCGTAAGCGTTTACAACCCAACCTCCTAAAGCTGGTCCTAAAGCACCTCCGATACTAAAACACAAACCATGCATCCCTAATGCTTCTCCCCAGCGTTCCTGCGGAATAATATCTGCAACATAAGCTGAAGTTGCAGTTGGTTTAAATCCTGTCGAAAAACCATGAACTAAGCGTAAAAAAAGAAATCCCGAAACAGAACTTAAAACCGGATACAAAAATCCACAAATCAAACAAACTATAGATCCTACAGCCATTACGGGAACACGCCCCCATTTATCTGTCAGTTTACCACTAAAAGGTCTCGAGATAGCAGCTGTAAGCGTAAAAAGCGATATAATAAAGCCTTTATATTCTGCACCTCCTAAACTAGTTAAATAACTCGGCAGCTCTGGAATAATCATATTAAAACTGGATGAGAATAAAAGAGAACTCATACAAAGCAATATGAATTGCAGCGTATATATGGATTTTGTTTTTTGTGACATTATGAAGTTATTGAAATAATTTCTGCTAAAGAAGACAGCAATAAATTACAAGTTGCAAATATACTTTGTATTCCGTTACACTTTTATATTTTTCTAAAATCATTTTTACGGTTTTACAACTTGCTACAAAATAAAAAAAGCCACTCGTTGGAGTGACTTTTGTGAACGCAGAAGGATTCGAACCTTCGACCGCCCCAACATAAAATTGGGGACTCTAACCTGCTGAGCTATGCATTCAGCCTATCTTTTTACATCATGAAATACAAAGCTCTTTGCAATACTTCTAATTGCTTTTTAGGCATCTTTGATTTTGAAAAGTTTTTATTGGATAATTGCGGAATTAAACCCGACGAATTTTTAAAACATAATTTAAGATCTTCAAAAATTTCGGTTTTTGTTTTTGAAGCATCAATCAAAATTAAATCCTTGATTTCTTCTATTCGAGATAAACTATTGTAGAGATGTTTACTAAACAAACAAACCATAAAATTGGTATTGATTCCATCTAATTCAAAAAAATCCAATAGTTCAGAATATTCGTAAACGACGAATACAGAATGATCAAAACCTTTTGATGTTTTTTCATTTTGTAGCAAAAAGGATTCTTCGCAAAATTCAAATTCATTTTTGAACTTTCGTTTAAACATCTTTAAAAAAATCCCTTTGTTATCGCGAACTAAAACTTTTTCTTTTTTAATCATCTCTTAAAAATTAGCTTTTACTTTTTTACTAAGTCATATTGGTTTTTAGTTCCGCTATTGGTCATGTTGGAACTTTGGTTAGAAATAAAATATGTCTTTTACTCTTCGAAGAGAAGAGCAAAAAGTATTTTATTATATTGGTTTTCCATTTTATCCGATGAATGAATAAAATGATCCAAATATGAGCTAACCGCCTATATGTAAAGAAATCTTTCAAAGAAAAAAGGAACTTTAATTACAAGATATAATACAACTAAATGATTTAAGTTTTTACTTAAACCTAAAACAACACAAAATTAGATTTGGGGGGAAATAGAAAAAGAAGGTCCATTATAAATTAAGATTGTAGGTGTATCTTAAACGGACGAAAAATAAGCAGCTATAAAATTTAGAGGAGCTAAAGCTTTAATAAAAACCAAAAAGTGATGAGTCCGACAAACATCAGACTCATCATCAAAGTTAACTATATAATGGTTTTAACTTTTTTATCAAAGCCGATTTTCACTAAAATATTTTAGCAAAAAATAGAAAATAAATACATTCTTTCAATTCATGAAAGTATCAGACTTATTGGATTTCTATAAATCCATAAGCGATTGTTTAATTAAAATTGAAAAACAGTACTACACTCCAACATTCATGTTTTGAGCTTCTGCTTGGCTGTAGTCTTTCAGTTTTTTAATTTTATCGTTCAATTTCAGAACTCGATCTAATTGTTTCTGTTGGATAGTGTATTTAGTATAATATTTATACCACTCTTTTCCAATGAAAAAGGTTGTTACTGAAACTCCAGTAAGTAAACCTATAAGGTAATTAGTAATGTCCATGATTATTAGTTATTAGTTTATTTTTAAGTTTTAATCTTGAGTTTATTTTTGAAGTTTATTTTAAAAAGCATTTTTATCTCCTTTCAGGGTTACAATAACCGTTAAGAAGCAAATCTTAATATCTTTTATCAAGCTCCAGCGTTGTACATATTCTATATCGGTTGTAACGCGTCGTTTCATATCAGATACTTTTTTGGTTTCTCCTCTAAGGCCCGAAACCTGAGCCAGACCAGTAATTCCTGGTTTCACAAAATGACGTACCATAAAATTATTGATATGGTCATTGTAGTCAGATGTGTGCTTAATCATATGAGGTCGTGGTCCTACGACACTCATATTTCCGATCAATACATTAAAGAACTGAGGCATTTCGTCTAAACTAGTTCGGCGAATAAATTTTCCGATTGGAGTTACCCTGCTGTCTCCTTTTTGTGCTTGTTGCGTTTCGTCGCCCATATTCACATACATGCTTCGAAATTTATAACACCAGAATTCCTGATTTTTTTTTCCTGTTCGCATTTGTTTGAATAAAACAGGTCCTTTGCTTTGTTTTTTAATTATAAAGGCCAGTAAAGGATACAACCACGACAAGATGAAAACAATCACCAAAATGCTGAACACAAGATCGAATATTCTCTTAGCAAGTCTGTTGTAAGCATTTTGTAAAGGCTCAAAACGAGGCTTTATAACATGAAAATTATTTAAGTGGCTCGAATTAAAATGTTTCTTTGATATGGATGAAAAATCTGGAACAAACTTTAAACGCATACAATGTTTATCACCAAGTTCAAAGAAATAATTCAAATCTGAAATAAAATCAGGTTTAGAGACAATATACAATTCGTTAATATCGTTTCTCGACGCATCATTAATTGCTTCTGACAGTGCTAGAGTAAACTCCTTATTACTTGTAAATTCTGTTGACGAATTTTCGTTAAGAATTCCTAGAAAGTTGATAAAAAAGGAATTGTTTTCTAAATGAGAAGCCAACTCGATACTCGTTTTATTAAAGCCCCATATGGCAACAGTATATTGTTTAAAAACCCAGCCTTTTATTTTTCCAATCACCAGCGTAAACAAAATTCTGGATAAGAGAAAATATGACAATAAAAAACTTAGTTGAAATAAATTTGCCTTGCTTCCAAAATTGTACAGCACATCATCTTGAAAAATAAAAATGTAACTGTGCCATAAAATTCTCTGTGTAAAGAAGGCTCTCCAGCTATTGCGGAAAAATTCATCTAAACTAAAAAGAACGTCTACTCTGTATAACTGAAAATAAGTAACTGAAAACAGCCAGCCTAAAATCGTTATTGGAATCATTTTATTGAGAAACAAACCATTCCAACCCACACTTTCTTCAGTTGCAAAATTCAAAAATATCATTGTCCCAATTACCATCGCAATCATATCGGCAATAGCACAGCACATTATGAAAGTAAATTTATGTCTGTTTCGCATTTTTTATCTTTTTCAATAAATTGTAACTTAACGCTCCTATTAAACTTCCAACAATTCCATAAAAAATATCCATTAAATCGGGACTTCTTCTCTGAATTAAAAACTGCCCTCCTTCTGCTACGCTAACGATTACCGCCGCAATGATGATGTTTTGTATGAAATTTATTTTTTTATTATTATTTACTTCATTTATAGTATTCTGCTCTGTATATAATTCTAATAGAAACCCTACAGCTACAAAAGGAACAGCTGTACGCAAATTGTAATAATGATTACTCCAATTTAAAAGCCATCCGGGCAAATAGGTCTCAGTAGATAAACTAGGATCTGAAAGCCACGAAAAATAAAAGACCATACAAACAACCAAAAACAATAGTACCAGAACTATTTTATGAAACATTTTATATTATTTAATTTTAGTAAATAGCCTTTTTACTCTTAAGCTTCTTTTACAGTAAGACTTCTTTTGTACCAAGGTTTCTTTACTTTAGCTTCTTGATAATGGTAACCGTAACTTACGCCATAACCGTATCCGTATGCCGTTTTCATGTTTACGCCATTAATCACAATTCCAACGTTTTTAAGCTGTTCTTTTTTAATAAAATTGCCAGCGTGAACTAAATTACTTTTATCTGTATAATCATATTTTACTACAAACACGGTGACATCTGCCAGATAACTGAAATTAAGTGTATCTGATACTATTTGTACTGGAGCAGAATCTAATATGATATAATCATAAATGGTTCTGGCTTCTTCTATCAATGATTCGAAATTCGAATTGGTGATCAATTGAGAAGGATTTGGAGGTGCTTCTCCCGCAAATAAAACATCTAGATTTTTAGAAAACTTATCGTCTTTCTGAAGGAATTTTTTCCAATCATCATCTTTATTGGCTAAGAAATCAGAAAGTCCGGATACATTTCTCTTTACACTGAAATAATCATGTAATTGAGGGTTTCTTAAATCGACACCAATTAGCAATACTTTTTTATTAAGATTACTTACTGTAATTGCATTATGAAAAGCGCAGAATGATTTTCCTTCTCCCTGAATCGATGATGTGTAAAGTATCACACTTCCTTTACTTTCTTTCTTTCTAGGCATCAAATAAGAAATATTAGAAACCAAGGCGCGGGATGCTTCAGCAATCAAAGAACGAGAAGTTGCTGTATTGTCCAACTTATCATTAAGGCTTATTTTAGGAATATGTCCTAGAATCGGAATATCTTTAATTATCTTTTGAATATCTTCTTCATTATGAATTTTGGTATCCAAAAACAAACGCATATAAGTAATTCCGAAAGGAAGCAATAAACCAAACATAAAGGCTCCTAACATAAAAGCTTTAGGCTGTGGAAAAATTGCTGAATAATTCGTTTCGGGTGCATTTAACGTTTTCAAATTAGACTCTAAGATTGCACCATTTAAAACTGCTTCTTCTTTCTTTTGCAATAAAGCCACATAAGTTTCTTCCTTCATATTAAGATTACTGTTGATGTTACCCAGTACTTTATCTTTTGTCGGAATGCTTTTCACTTTTGCTTCGGCAATACTTTGTTCTGTTTTATTGGCTTTATTGTTTTGATTCAGAAAGTTTAAATATCCTGCTAGAGTATTTATTATTTCTTGTTTCTGAACCTTTAACTGCGTCATTAAAGCAATATATGCAGGATTGTTACTTGATGCTCTCTGCAATATTAACTGGCTGTCCATAAGCTTGGTATTATAATTTACCAGCATCTGATTGACAATAGGAGATTCTAAATTATAGTCGGTTCCTAAAGTTTGCGTAGCACCAGATTGTTTGATATCGTTTAAAGCAAAACTCGCAAGCGATATTTGTTTTTCGTTCAGCATAGAACTCTCTTTTTTCTGACTTCTATCTGCCGTTTTTTCGGTAATGTAATTCTCCATTACCCCGATATCATTATTTTGTAAATACTGTTCCTTTACGCTTTCAATAGAATCTTTTTCTTTGCTAAAGCTTTTTATTCTTTGATTTAAATAGGAAACTGTATTTCTAAATACTTTTTGTTTGTTGACTACAATACTTTTGTCAAGTTCAACAATAATTTCGCTCAATATTTTTCTAGAACGATCTGGACTAGAACCTGTATGTTTTAATTCGATTACACCTTTTGCATTTTCATCAGCCATTACAACAAGAGAAGACTTTAAGGTTTTTAGCGCTTCGCCTGTTGGTACAATATTTACTTTGTATTCGTTATCAAAATAAAGGGATGGATTTTTCTTTGCCTTAGCCGATAATTGAATTGTAAATGGTAGTCCTGGAATTGCTTCTTTGCTATCATATCCTTTTGCAGTATACGTTTTTTCTGTTTCAGGATTTGTTAAGGTAAAACCTCCTTTTTCAACTTTAATTTCATAAGAAACGTGTGGTAATGAATCTCTAGAAACCGTAGGTATTAAAACAAAAGGAACTTCATTTACATAATTATTTTGTACTGTAAATACCTTTTCGAAATAGTCAAAATTTAGATTTAGATTTTTTACTACATCCAATAAAAATTCATTTGAAGTGATCAATCTTATTTCATCTTCCAGATTCTCCTCACCGCTTTTTTTATCTGTACTAATCCTAATTATTTTTGTTTCATCTTCTTGCTTTTTGTCAATATAAATCATAGCTGAAGACTCGTATGTTGGCGGCACTATTTTGATAAAAATATAGGCAGCTCCCATAAATACAATCAAGCTAAGCAAAAACCAAGGCCAATATTGAAAATACTTTAAAAATTCTTTTTTTAAATCCATAACTTTTTAATTAATAAGATGCAGTCGCATTAATAACCATGAGTACATTTAAAATCTAATTCTGAAATAATCTTTTATATTTCGTCAATTTTTATTTTGCAATTACTATAACCAATGCAGCAACAGAAGCTACAATACCAATTAACTGCAATGGATCTTTGATTAATCCTCCACTATTTGCTTTCAGTTTATTTGGAGTTACTACGATTACGTCTCCTTGTCTGATTCTAAAATTCGGATTAGACATCCAGGAAGCACTAGTCAAATCAACATGAAAAACCAAACGTTTTCCGTCAACTTCTCTGATCAGTTTTATGTCTGTTCGAATTGCTGAATACGTTAAATCTCCAGCCATTCCTAATGCATCCAGAAAACTGATTGACTCTTCTGTAAAAGATTTTACCCCAGGACCATTTACCTCTCCCAGAATGGTGAATTTATTATTGAGAACTCTAACCTGTACGGTTGGATTTACTAAATAATTCTCGTTTATAAGACGTTCTTTTATCTTGATTTCTGCGTTGGCTGGTGTTAAACCTCCTACTTTAACTTCATTCAAAATCGGCATCATTATAGTACCCTGTGGATTAACCAGATATCCTGATAATTTCATCATATCTACAGAATTTTGTGTACCGATATTTCCATTATTGATATTAAAAGGAGCCGCTACTAACGGATTAAGATCACCTACTTCAACTTTTAAAATATCGTTAGGCTGTATTTTTGGCGAAGTATAATTTATCGTCGAATTTGCATACTTATCTAAATCTTGTAAATACAACATTTGTTTTTTGGTAGTGCAAGATTCAAGCATCAATAAAGGCAATAAGATTATCGAAAGGAAAATTTTCTTCATGTTAATTGTGGTATATATTAGTATTCTTTGATTACTCTTATTTGATTTGAAATAAAATGAAAACTATTCAGCGCTCAATAACCCCTTTATGATATGTGTCTTAAACTAAACCTGTATTCACTTTTTTCTATTTATAATAGCTTGTCTTATAATGATCTTTGGATAAATTGTCTTCACAACCTTTTTAATTCTGCTTTATATT
This sequence comes from Flavobacterium sp., assembly GCF_036405015.1. Taxonomy (GTDB): domain Bacteria; phylum Bacteroidota; class Bacteroidia; order Flavobacteriales; family Flavobacteriaceae; genus Flavobacterium. The sequence continues at coordinate 8,630 of NZ_DASWYK010000211.1, forward strand.
TTCTAAAAAATTAAAAGCCAGCTGCATTCTTTCTTATTGAACTATATATTGTTTTAACGCAATTGTTTTTTTAAGAAATACTGTTTCCATTGCAGCTAAATTGTGATATTTATAAATTTTATAGTCTTCTTTCAAAACTTCGAAAGCCCTTTTAAAACTGGTGCTCATACCTCCCATTCTCATTTTTACGATATAAGAATCGATATAACTCATATTGATTCTATATTTGTATAAATAGCGAAGTAAGAATTCTGTATCCGAAGCAATTTTAAAGTCAAGGTTATACAAACCATGTTTTTCGATTATGCTTTTCTTTAAATATACTGTCGGATGCAATGGCAGCCAGCCTTCTTTTACTTTCTTTATGTTAAAAACACCTCCTATTCGATCTCTGATCAAACGTTCGTCTTCATCATTTGAAACATAAACTCCATCACCATAAACACCGTCTATATTTGCCTCGTTTTGAAAACGGGCTACAATTCTTGAAATGGCTTTTCTATCAAAAAACTCATCATCAGAATGCATTAACCCAATTACATCTCCTGTGGCTAATTTTAATCCTTTGTTTATTGCATCATACATTCCTTTGTCAGGTTCCGAAATGTATTGGCTTATTCTATCTTTATAGGACTCAATAATTTGTTTTGTTCCATCTTTAGAATTGCCGTCTATAATAATATATTCGATATTATCATAATTTTGTTCCAATACACTTTTAATCGCTTTTTCAATCGTGTTTTTGCGATTGTAACATACTGTGATTATAGTAACTCTCATAATAATTATTTTTTCATTTTATAAATATTCTTGTGTAGTTAACTGCTGTTTCACAATTTCAAGATAAAATTAAAACAAAGGTATTTTACTAGAAAAAGTTCTCGATGAAGCACCACAATACTCGTTAAAAGCACAAAAAAGCCACTTTGAAAATAAAGTGTTGTAGAATCTGTTTCCTTAATAAGGAAATTGAGAAAAAAAGCAGTTGAAAGAAATCAGGGGATTTTGTTAAAAAAAAGCCTTTTATTGGTTCAATAAAAGCTTGTCAAAATAATTTATCGTAGAAGTTAAACCTTCACGTAATTGAATTTTAGGTTCCCAACCATTAAGTTTTTCTTTTGCTAAAGAAATATCAGGCTGTCTTTGTTTTGGATCGTCTTTTGGCAGATCAAGATGAATAATTTTTGATTTCGATCCTGTCAATTCAATAATAGCATCTGCTAATTCCAACATTGTAAACTCATTAGGATTTCCAAGGTTTACGGGTCCAAGAAAAGCAGGATCTGAATTCATCATTCTAATAATTCCTTCTACTAAATCATCAACATATTGAAAAGAGCGGGTTTGCATACCATCTCCAAAAATGGTAATATCTTTTCCTTGTAATGCCTGTACAATAAAATTGGAAACCACTCTTCCGTCTGCCGGATTCATGTTTGGACCGTAGGTATTAAAAATTCTGATGATTTTAATAGCCACTTTATTCTGATTGTGATAGTCCATAAATAAAGTTTCGGCGCAACGTTTTCCTTCATCATAACAAGAGCGAATACCAATTGGATTAACATGCCCCCAATAATTTTCGGTTTGAGGATGTACAAGAGGATCACCATAAACTTCACTTGTACTTGCCTGTAATACTTTGGCATTAACACGCTTTGCTAATCCTAAAACATTTATAGCTCCCATAACCGAAGTCTTAATTGTTTTGATCGGATTATATTGATAATGTACTGGAGAAGCAGGACATGCCAAATTGTAAATTTCGTCGACCTCAGCATAATAAGGTTCTGTAATATCATGACGAACCATTTCGAAATACGGATTGTCTAATAAATCAATAATATTAGATTTAGCTCCTGTAAAATAATTATCCAGACATATTACTTCGTTTCCTTCATTCAGTAATCTTTTGCATAAATGTGAACCTACAAATCCAGCACCACCAGTTATCAGTATTTTTTTCATTCGAATATTTTTAAAGCTTATATAAAATTCCTATTTCTAAACCCTTTTAATTTTTTGATTTCATTTTTAAGAGCAATAATCTCGCATATGATCTTCTGATATGCCACGCTCTTAAAAATTCACCTTGATTATAATGGTAATAAGCTTTTTCCCAATCGGCATTTAAGTAACTTTTCCAAACGGCATATCCTCTGTGAACATATTTTCCAAGTACATCCCAAGGTTTTGGGGATCCAACAAAGTGAAGAATAACTTTTTTTGCTTCTGGTCTTTTATTTTGTGCAAACCAGGGCATGTTAAATTCTAAAGGCAGAAAAGCAAAATTTCCGGCAAAAAATGCGTTTAATATGGTTTGATCATGCGATCTTAATTTAGTTGTATACTTTTTTCCAAAAGCTAGGCATTGTTTTTTAATATCTTTTTCGCGCCAATATTTTAGATTAAACAAAATGATACCTGCGTTAAACACCGTCAGATCCATACCTAGTCCAATCTCATTGCATAAAAACGGATGATCGAGTGCAGCGCTCATTTTTCCTCCATCTACAGCGGCGATTCCTTTTCCTTGAAAATCAAAACCTTCTAATGATAAAACATCTAGTTCGACTACCAAATCTGCATCCAGATATAAAACAGTATCTCCTTTCACATAATCCTGCAACAACAATCTTCCATACGTTGTCAAATCTCCTTGCAAAGAACTAAAGGTTCCGAAATGCTCATTTACATCAAAGTCTATCAACTTAATTTCATTTAAACCATATTTCAAAAGCAATTTTTGAATATTTGATTTATCCTCTATATTTAAATCTGAACATAATATATAAATATTGATTTTACTAGGATCAGAACAGTTGTCTAATAAAGATTTCAAGGTTACACCAAGACCAATCATTGCTAATCTATTAACATTAAATGCTATATTCATCTTTAATTTTTTAATTGTTTATCTTTTTTTGTTGCTCTTAAAACTTATTAGTTATTCCATTCTGATTCGAATTTTTTCAGAATAATAAATTGCTCGTAAATACTTTTCATTACACAGAATTTAAAACCAACTTTACCATCCAAAAAGCCCAGTTTAAATATGTACATGTAGAAAAATTTGAATAAAGGCCTGCATGGTATTTTATAACTTAAAGCTTTTAAAACTCTTCTTTTCTCGTGAGATTCTCCAGAAATCAATTTTCCAAAAGGTATTTTTCTCAGGCTAACGTTTTTTTCATTTTCTGCTTCTTCGCTAGCATATCGTAAATGTTTGACAAACCATTGATTAACTCCTTTACTAAAGAAATAGTGCTCATAAGAGTTGTCCAATTTTCCTAGCCCTCGCTTAAGGTCGCATTCTCTTTGACCATGGCCATACTGTTCGAATCTGGCATCACTTAGTTTATGAAAACGCATTTGATAAACGGTTCCTGCAGAATGTTTTAGCCAAGTTCCCCAAAGAATTTCTTTTGCAGGAACTAAAAAAGCGCCGTATTGGTAACTTTCTATAGCTTTGTTGCATTCTGATCTCAAGGCATCGGTGAAGTGTTCGTCTGCATCAAGGTGAAATACCCATTCGTGTTTAAAGTCAACGGTATCATTTGCAAAGTTGCGCTGTTGTGCAAAATCTGAAAACTTATTCTGAAAAACTCTTGCGCCATTTTCTTTTGCAATTGCAACAGTCGAATCGCTGCTAAAACTATCGATAACAACAATATCATCGCACCATTTAATAGAATCCAGACAGCCTCTAAGTGTATCTTCTTCATTATAAGTTAAAATGACAATACTAAATTTATTTTCCAAAGCTTTATATTCTTGAGGTTATATATTTTGTTAAAAGAAAATCTTGATTATTCAACAATTCGAAGTTTAATTAGCGTAGCAGGATTACCTCCCATAATAGCATTTTTTTCAACCTTTTTATTTACAACAGATCTTGCTGCAATTACAGCGTTGTCTTCGATAGCAACTCCCGGTCCAATAAAGGCATCTGCAGCGACCCAAACACCATTTCCGATTGTGATAGGTTTTAAGATTAAAGGAAAATCAGTTTTTGTATAATCGTGAGACGAAGCACATAAATAGGTTTTCTGTGAGATTACTGTATTAGCACCAATCGTGATATGACCTTGATTGTAGCAGTCTACATGGGGTCCTAAACTAGAATTAGCTCCCATCTGCAAGTTCCATGGAGCCCATATTTTAACAGAAGCATAAATATGAGTTGACCATTCTATTTTCGCACCAAAGCATTTCAATACAAAAACTCTCCATTTTTTAAATAATCGAGAAACAAATGGGCGAAACACAATTATAGAAACACAATTCCAAATCAATCTTGAAATTTTGTTTTTTAAACTAAAAGAATGATTATAAGTAGATAAGTCCAATTTGTTTTTATTTGATTATAATTTTTTTGTATAAATCGACGATGTGGTTTGTGACGGTTTTTATCTCGTATTTTTCTTTAACGAGTTTTCTGCCTTGCCATCCCATTTGTTCTAAAACAGGGGTTGGTGTTTCCAAAGCATCTTTTATTGTTTTTTCTAAATTCGAAACTGACAAATCAATCCACCAACCGCATTTATGAATTTCCAGATCTTCCCAAGGAGTTCCTTTTGTGGTTATTACAGGAACGCCGCTCGCGAGCGCTTCAGCTACTACGATTCCAAAATTTTCACTGTGTGTAGGTAGTACCATTACGTCTGCAGATCGTATAAATTCCCATTTTTCATTACCGTAAAGTGCTCCAACGAAACGTACATTTTCTAAATCTTCGGCACTTTGTATTAAACTGTGAATATAATTTTCGTCTCCATTTCCAGCAATTTCGAGTGTCCAGTCTTCAGTATTGCTGTTTCGCCATGCTTCCAGTAAATATTCAATACCTTTCTTTGGATGAATTCGAGATAGAAAAATCATTCTTTTAGTTCCGTAATTGATTTTAATATCTTTTACATCACTCAAATCTATGCCGTTAGGAATAATACAAATCTTATTTTTAAAACCTAATGCCTTAATATTTGCCGATTCCATACTCGCTGTTGCATGAATATAATTTGCTTTTTTAAGAGCATTTTTTTGATACAGAAATAAGCCTAGTTTTTTTTTCCAAGAATTATTACACATAATCCAAGGTTCCAACATGCCATGAGGAGAAACAATTACTTTGATTCCTAATTTCTGAGCAGCTCTTTGAAAACCCCAATTTTGAGGATTCCATATTCCGTTAACGTGAACTAAGTCTGGTTTTTCTGCTTTTAAAAAATGATAAAACTCATTTCCCATAGCAAACCATCGCGTAATATTGGTATCGAAAAATTTAACTCTTACTCCCTCCATTTCAATAGGGAAAGAAGAAAATCTTGTAGCAACAACAAGCTCAATGTGATTTTTTAATTCAGAACTTAACAATCTCATAAACTCTGTAGTTCCTCCTTCTGTTTTATCAATACCTGCTATAAAGTGGATTACTTTCATTCTAAAACTATTTTGTTTTTTTTCTTCTTTAATAAACAAAACCCGTTTCTCTATTAAAGTACTTAAAGTCTTGTGACAATTCTTTGATTTCTTTTGCAGGATTCCCGCCGTATAAGCGATAAGGAATCGTAAAAGATTTATTCAATAATGAATTTGCTCCTAATACACAGTAAGGAGGCAATGATGCTCCGCCTAAAATGGTAGACGCTGTTCCGACAAAACAATAATCTCCGATTGTAATAGGATGACTATCCTGAATATTCAATTCGATATTAATCGAATGTGTTAGCAATTGACTTGCGTAACCTGCTACAGTAACAAAATTTCCAATCTCAATAATATTGGTACAATCGATATGATGATTTTTTGTAATAGCAGAATGTTCGCCAATAATCAGGTTTGAACTTCTGTCTTTTTGATGAGCAAAATGCTTCGAATCTGTATTAGTAGGAAATCCAGTGATCCAATTTCCTCTTGCTATGCTAGAATGTTTTCCAATTTTCATTAAATCCAAATGCACTGCTACATTAAAATTTCCGATACTGGAATTAGCATCCATAATAAGCTTTTTAGGATAAATCCACGAAAATCCAATTCTTGCCGAAGGATCAATTTTATATTTAAAAAACTGAACGAGAATGAATCTTTTAATTGGCCAAGGCATTAAAACGGCTAAAATTTTTAATACTATCACGCTTCGTTTTTTATTAATTGAACATATTGATTTACTGTATTATTAAAATCAAATCGTTTGGCATTTTCATAACCCTTCAATACTATTTCGTTTCTAAATGTTTTATTCCTTATTTTTTGAAACTGATCTAAAAAAGAATCTGGATTATCTGGATCGGCATAAAGTGCTGCATTACCGCCAACTTCATTCATCATTGGTGCTTTGTTACTTGTAATAACTGGCGCTCCGCAAGCCTGTGCTTCAATTATGGGCCATCCAAATCCTTCTGAATAAGACGGGAAAATCATGGCTTGACAAATCGAATACAGTGCTATAATTTCGTTATTTGTTGGATTGTGTATTTGTACAATTCGGTCGGAAACCTCTAATTGTTTAATTAAGTCTACTAATTCTGAGTTTAATGGTTCGCCTGCCAGAACTAATATTCCATCCCAATCATTCTTCAGTTCTGCAATCATGTGGATTAACAATTTCCTATTCTTTCGTTCCAAATCTGAACCAACATGCAGTATAATGTCTTTATTTTTTAATTGTTGAAATTTATCAAGAACCTTATGAACCTCATCTTCAGACGATGGCGTAAACTTTTCAGAAATCGCATTGTGAATGGTAATCCAGTTTTTGGTTGTTCCAGGTTTGTTATCAATTTCAATCAATTGATTCAAAGTAAAATCAGATACAGTGGCTAATTTTTTAGCTCCAGATAATGCTTTCAGAATTATTTTCTGCAATACCTGACCCGATTTTGTTGCGTGACAGTAAGTACCCGAAAATCCTAAACCAGCACGTATTGCCAGAACATCATGACAGGTTATTATCGTTTTGTTTTTAGGTAAAAAATAAAGATAAAAGGCATTGGAATGATCGCAAATATGGTAATTAACTGATTTGAATAAAATGAAATTTTTAAATCTCAACAATAATAGTTTGATCGGAAATAAAACGAATTTGTCTATATAGGCCAACCATTTTATTAAACTGTTTTTGTTGAAAGCCAACTTTCTAAAAATCTCATCAGGTCGAATTGTACTTACATTAAATTTTGCTTTTCTGTATCCTTTAGCCATTAATACTTCGAAAATCTTCATGCTGTACTGCTTATCTGGCGCATAATTGCCAACTAAGATTATATCTTTAATCATAATGTGCTATTTTCTAAAGGAGTATCCACTTTATTTAAGGCTGCCATAACTAAGCCAGCCATAATAATTGCAAAACCTAATACGGATGGTTGTGCCCATTGTCCTTGAAATAATGCTGGACAGGCTGCACCACAAAGAGTAAAAGGCAGAAGTCTATCTTCTTTTGGTAATTTCCAAGATTTAACGGCAATTCTTAAGGCCAATATTAAACGTATTAATATCACTCCGCCTCCAAAAATTATCCCTTGTTCACCAACCAAACGACCAAACTCTGTTTCTGATACCAGAAAAACAGCTTTTCCTGTCAGCATTTGTGCGCCCGCATTTGTACCCATCCCTAAATTACCTTCGAAAATTGGGTGACCAAAAAAATCAATAAAGGGACCTAAAAAATCGGCAACAATTCGCAAAAGGATAGATTCCTTTAAACCTCCACCTGCACCAGTAGATCTGTTTGCGCTATCAACGCGATCCATAAAAACCTCTGTTCCTAGGCTAAATACCGTCACGTAGTTTTGTAAAACCAAAAACAATATAACAACAACAACAACTGTAAATACTAATTTCCCTAGCATTTTTGCACTCGTTACAGATGCCATAACAGCAAAAAGCCCTACTATCAGTACTGCTACTACTGCACCACGGCTTATTGTTAGTGGCAAAGCAATAACTATAGCAATTGTACTGGCGTATAGCAAAATTTTGGAACAAGAGTCTTTAGACAACCAAAAATAATAGACAAAAACGGAGACGGCAGTGTAAAAAATGGACAGTCCTGAAGTAAAAGAAAATGTTCCCGGCGGTCTGCTGAAACCCATAGCTCCAGAGAATCCGGCGCTACCTTCTCCTCCAATACCAACATTTATAAAAGCACTTTGCGGACTGCTAAATTGAAAGTATACAATAATGGTCATGAATATATTCAGTACCAAAAGAACGCGTCCTAATTTGAGTATATCTTCTTTTGTAAAAACTTTTCCGATGATAAAAATGAGAGGAAAATGTAACAACATGATTCTTGCTCCATAAATACCCACAAATAAATTTCCGTGACCAAAAGTCAATGTAATGGCTAGACTTAGTAATGTGAAAATAAAACTAAAGACAATGTATGGTGTCATAAATTTCACATTCAGATATATCGCTCTAACCAATATGTAAATAGCAATTGGATCACGTACAACCAACAGCGGAGTAGCCAAACTTGGTAAGATCCATTTGCGTAAAGCCCCTTCAAAAATCCAAAGAAAAAAATAAAGCCAAATGGCAATTTTTAAGGATTTATAATTCGGAATTACTTCTTGTTCATTCATTGTTATTCTTAAATGATATTGTCTAAAAAGTTTTTAATAAAGAAAGTTCGTCGGCCATTTCCTGACCATAAACCGACCAAGGTCTGTTTTGTGCTTTTGCTTGAGCAGCTAATCCTAATTGTTTGAGCAATTCTGGTTTTTCAAGAATATTGTTTAATACTTCTTTGATAGCTGTTGTAGATCCTGCCGGAACAATCCATCCGTCATTTCCGTTATCAATTAGGTCGGGTCCTGCAGTACGATCTGTCGTTATAACTGGAACTCCTTGTGACATTGCTTCTGTAATTACCAAACCGAAACCTTCAAAAAGTGAAGGAAAAACAAATACATCATGTTCTCTCATGCAAGCCAAAATCTGATCGTGAGATAATGACGGAATCCAGTTATGTTGTTCTAAAGCCTGATTAAGAGCTTGGCAATTGGGAACTGCTTTATGTCCCACAATGGTCAAATCAATTTTATCCTCTAAACCTTCTACTGCTTCAAACAAATAAGAAAGTCCTTTTCTCTGCGATAATCCGCCTACAAATAGGACTTTAAGTTTTCTATCAACAAGTGGCAGATATTCTTTTTTACTTTTTACATCTGGAAATCCGTAGGGAATAACTTTTATTTCAGGTAATTTTCCAGAATATTCTTCTAAAGTCTTTTTGGTAAAAGTACTGGCTACAAAAATGACATCTGCCAAAGCCAGTTCTTGATCTTTTTTGTTTAATTTTTCGGGAGAATCGTTAAAACCTGTAAGTGTCTCTGCCCAATCAGGATTAACTTCAAATTCTCTCTGCATCAATAAACGGGCACTTTTCCAATACCCAATCGGCAAATCATATATGCAATAAAGTCCTGTTTTTTTTGCTTTCGAAAATGTAGACAGTGCACCATCTTCATAAGCATAAACTCCAAAAACTCCTTTCTTTTTTGCTTTAACTAAATTATCGGCTACCCATTTATCTTGTTTATGATAAACGTTATCAATACAAAAGAAACCTTTTTCATGTTGTACCAAATAGTCCAAACGTAGTTTTGAAGCAATCAAACGTCCGAACTCAAAAAAGGATTTAGAAACAGTAAAACCTTTCCAGTTTGTATCTAAACGCCTCCTTTTTAAATCTTTTAGCTTAGGATTTTCTCCCAGTTTAAAAAACAATTGCCCCTGAAAAATAGCGATACAAGTATATAATTTATATAACGTGTTATTTTTAAGAAGACCACTGATTAATGCTTTGGAATTTGCATTTAATGTTGGATGTGAAAACAAGATCATTTTAGCCATGCGTTATTTGTTGCTAGAAATTCACAAGGATTATAATTTAATACCTCGGTTCTCTTTTTTTCAATTTCTTTCGCTGGATTCCCAGTTACTATCGAATATTCTTTAACATCTTTACTGACAACTGCTCCTGCTCCTACAACTGCTCCTTTGCCAATAGTAACTCCTGGTAGTATGATTGCATTTGTTGCAATCCAGGCATAATCTCCAATTGAAATTGGTGCTTTTTTATGTCGCCACAAAGGATCTGAAACATCATGAGAGGCACTTAGAATTATTACGCCATCATTTATGCAGACATATTTACCAATACTGACTTTATCATGCAAAGCAATTTCGACCTTGCCTAGTGTACTAAAATCATCTATTGCTAAATTTTCTTTTCTACCATTAATATTAACGATTCCTATTTCAGCTGTTTCGGAGATATTGGCACCGTTATTAATGAGTTTTTTTCTTCTTCTATTATTTTTAACTAATTCTGGAAAAGTCAATAACCGTTTAGCCCAACTAATAATAAAAGATTTGCTGAATGGGCTGTGTTTGATTCGGTTTTTCCATAAATATCTTAGGCTGGCCATATCTTAAAAGTTAGTTTAAACCACTTAGAAATTTTGTAGCTACAAACTCTAAATTATTATCATTTAAAACCGTGAATTTTTTATCTAAAAAACTATTAATCGTTTTATGATTTTCGTATTTCATTAAATTTGAAGATACTTTTGGTTTAAATCCTCTTACGTTCCAATTTCTGGCTACACATAAAACAGCCAATTCATGATCAAACATCGAAGCCAGACTTCCACTTTTTTGATTTAACAAATAAGGCGTGGTTGAAATTCCGTATTGGCAGCTCGATAAAATTTCGCTTATCTCGAAATCATTTACAAATCCTGTTACTTCAAATCTGATTTGGTTTGCCTTCAAAACTTTCTTCCATTCTTCAATTTCAGCACCACAGTTTCCAATAAAAACAAACTTTAATGTTCTAACTTCTTTAGAAATAGACAAAACAAGTTTTAAATCATAAATAAATTGTTCTACTGGAGCTCCGTAATGAATATTGCCAAAAACACAAAATCTTAAGTCCGAATGATAAACCATTCCTTTGTGTTCAGCCTCATTACTCTTTGCTATGTTGCTAAACAAAGGCAATATTTGTGCATTGTAACCTAATTTTGAAATTTTAGATTTATATAAATCGGTTTGTGTATGAATGACTACTTCTTTTTTTGTTTTTAAAATTTTAGAGATTAATTGCTTTTGAAGCAAACCAATACACTTACTTTTAATTGTGGCATCCAAATCCATTCCGATCCACAATTCGTGAAACATAATGTGCAGCTTATGATTTCCTTTTAAATTTTTTAAAAATGAAGGCAACCAAAATGGTAATCCTTTTGGGTTAAAACTGTAAGGAACAAATTGCAAACTAATCCAATCAGGCTGAAAATCGTTTACTATTTGCTTTGTCCATACAAATCGTTGTTTGACATCTGTAGCTACAGGTATGCGATAAACCGTCACCTGATCTTTTCCAATTAATTGATTCTCTGTTACAAAAAAATTAGATTGATGATCACATAGTGCCAATATTCTAACGTCATGTTTTCTATGTAATAATTCAGCACACAAACGGCGAGTGTAATCACCAACACCATCTTTTCCAGCTTCAGCTGAGCCACAAACAAATAAAATGTCCATAATTTGTGCTTTTTAATTGAAGTTTTTTGATGCTAATTCTAGCAGCTTTTGAAGTTTTATTCTTTTAAAGTCCTTATTCAAACTTTAATTTATTCATTTGACTTTAATCTGATATTCAGTAAAATCTTCTAACTTTTATGATTTTTATTTAATTCTAAAATTTTATAATATCCATAAGAAACATGAACTAGCATTTGTACCAATGCAACTAGGATATTTAAATAGAGGATTCCTTCTAAAGTTGAGATATTAAATAGAAAACAGCTTACTATGATAGGCAGCAAACTTCCTGAGATAGAAATATAATATTTTAAAACCCAGCCTCTACTTAAAGCAAGTTGCAATGCTGCAGCCATTATCGTCGTAATTGCAGTTCCAGTTATTAATAAAACTAATTCGATGTTTAGTTTTTTATAATTACTTCCTAAAATCCATAAAATCTGATCCGAAAATAAATAAGTACAGGCAACTATTAACAAAAGAATGATTGTCATGCCAATTAATATTTTAGTATAATACCTCAATAATTTGTGTGGCTGATTTTGTATTCTAGCAAATCTTGGAACAATTAATATCGAAAAAATGACCATAAGAAGCGTTATAATTGAACTTATTCTTCCAAGTGCTCCTATTTGCGCAATCGACGCCGGGTTTCCAAAAATTGAAATTATCCAAGTTGAAATCTGTCCTGAAAAACAATAATAAATAAGTCCTGGCAAACTTTTCTTTACAATCGAAGAAATTTCTTTTTTTACTACCGGATCTTCAGTTTCTGATGTGTCAGCATAAACATTGGTATGTTTTTTCAAACGAATATTACCGTATATCCTTGCTAATCCGCTGGTTAAAATTGAAAGATAAGCAAAAGGAAATAAGAATATGGTTGAAGCTACCATAAACAATCGCCCAAAACCTACAATAACTTGATTTCTTTGAAGTGGTAAAATACTTTGATTTAGTTTTAAAGGAATCTCCAATAAAGAATCGGACAAAGTAGCGTAGAAAGCAGGAATTATCGATAATACAATCAAGATAGAAGTCATCCAGCCTGCGCCATTGTGAAGCAACAAGTACAGTAAAATCGGAAGGGATACAATCAGACTTATTACTGCAAATTTTTTACGCATTTCGAGTCCTGTAACCAATACTTTCCCTAATTCTTTTTTGTTTTCCCAAACTTTTCCACCTTGCGCCAATACACCTGTAGAAATTCCTCCATCAGATAATACCGACATGGCGCCAAGCATTGTATTGGCCAAAGTATAGAAAGCGTATTCGTGAACAGAAAGTAATCGAATAATTAAAATTCCCGAAAAAAAACCAACTCCTTGTACAATAACCTGCGCGCTTCCAGTTATGGAAATTAATTTCCCCCAACTTACAATCGTATCGTATTTGGGATGATCTTTAAACTTTATCAAAATATCTTTCAAGAAATGAAATTAAAATAGTTAAAAAACAGATTCTCTTTTGCGACTGAAAATTTCAGCCTTTCCAATTCCCTTTACTCTAAAACCAATGTCTGTTAATTTTTCAGCATCCAGAATATTTCGTCCGTCAAAAACAAAAGCTGGTTTGTACATTTTGATGTATATACTTTCCCAGTCATACTTTTTAAATTCATCCCACTCTGTTAATATTGCAACTGCATGAGCCTGATCTAAAGCATCTTTTGGATTATTATAAACAAAAATCTGATTTAGCTTTGTTTCTATTTTTTGATCTGTAAATCCTTTTAATTCCCATAAATAGCGCATGTCAGCTTTAATTTTTGCTTCAGAAACTTTTGGATCATAAACATGTATCTGTGCGCCATCTTCAATAAGATGTTCGGCAACATAAATCGCTGCAGATTCTCGAGTGTCGTTAGTATCCTTTTTGAAAGCCCAGCCTAAAAAAGTAATTTTTTTATCGCTAACCGTATTAAACAAAGAGCTGATAATTTTTTTAGCAAATCGATATTTTTGATAGTCATTTAAAATGATGACTTGCTCCCAATAATTAGCAACTTCTGGCAGGTTAAAAAAACGACATAAATAAACAAGATTTAAAATGTCTTTTTGAAAACACGATCCTCCAAATCCTACAGAAGCTTTAAGGAATTTAGGACCAATTCTACTGTCAGTTCCTATTGCGTTAGCAACCTCATCAACATTTGCTTCTGTTACTTCGCATAGAGCAGAAAGTGCATTTATAGAAGATATTCTTTGTGCTAAAAAAGAATTTGCAGTTAATTTTGACAATTCAGACGACCAAACGTTGGTAGTCAAAATCTGTTCTGGCTTTAGCCAATGTGCATAAATATCTACTAATGCTTGAATTGCAACTTTTCCTTCAGGAGTTTGTTGTCCTCCAATCAATACTCGATCTGCATTGAACAAATCTTCTATTGCAGTACCTTCTGCCAAAAACTCTGGATTAGATAAAACTTCAAATTTTACTCCGTTCCCTGTACTGTCCAAAATGGTTTGCAATGTTTCGGCAGTACGAACAGGCAAAGTCGATTTTTCTACAATAATTTTATCATTTTTAGCGATTCTGGCGATTTGTCTAGCACATAATTCTACAAACTTTAAATCAGCAGCCATACCTTTTCCCTCACCATAGGTTTTGGTTGGTGTATTAACCGCTATAAAAATCATATCTGCAGCATCTATTGCGCTATCAACATCTGTAGAGAAAAAAAGATTACGTCCTCTGGCTTCACCTACTACTTCTGCAAGTCTTGGTTCATAAACAGGCAAATTATCTAAATTTTCATCGTTCCAGGCCGCAATACGGCTTTCATTTAAATCAACAACAGTGACTTTAATTTCTGGACATTTTAATGCAATAACTGACATTGTAGGACCACCCACGTAACCAGCACCTAAACAACAAATATTTTTTATTTTCATTTATTAATTTTTACGAAGAAAAAAATCTGCTCATACTAAATTCTCAAATCTACTACTCGAAATAATTCAAAATCGTGTAGCCACTTTCCTTTAAATGCTGTTCTTTTTTCATTAATTTCAAATCAGACTCCATCATTTCATGCACCAATTCAGACAACTCATATTGGCACTCCCAGCCTAATTTATTTTTTGCTTTTGTTGGATCTCCTATAAGTAAATCAACTTCAGTTGGTCTAAAATAATGAGGATCTACAGCTAGTACTTCTTTACCAATTGGAAGCTGATAATCTGGGTTACTACAAGATGCTATATAACCTTTCTCTTCTGCACCGTGTCCTCTAAATTCCAGTTCAATACCAACCTCAGCAAAACTCATTCGAACAAAGTCACGAACAGGAGTGGTTTTTCCTGTGGCAATTACCCAGTCTTCAGGTTCTTCTGCTTGCAAGATCATCCACATCATTCGTACATAATCTTTAGCATGTCCCCAGTCGCGTTGAGCATCTAGATTACCTAGATATAATTTTTCTTGAAGTCCTAAAGCTATTCTTGATGCTGCTCTAGTTATTTTACGTGTCACAAAAGTTTCTCCTCGAATAGGCGACTCATGATTAAATAAAATACCATTACAAGCGTACATTCCATAAGCCTCTCTATAATTTACAGTAATCCAGAAGGCATACATTTTTGCAACTGCATAAGGAGATCTAGGATAAAATGGTGTAGTTTCTGATTGTGGAACTTCCTGTACTTTACCATACAATTCTGAAGTTGATGCTTGATAAATTCGTGTCTTTTTTTCTAATCCTAACAAGCGAATTGCGTCTAAAAGGCGTAAAGTCCCTAATCCGTCTGCATTACCAGTATATTCAGGAGTTTCAAAAGAAACTGCCACATGACTCATAGCGGCAAGATTGTAAATTTCGTCAGGTTGGATTTGCTGAATTAATCGAGTTAAATTTGTACTATCAGTCATATCTCCATAATGCAAAACAAAGTTTCTGTGTTCTATATGAGGATCTTGGTACAAATGATCGATTCTATCTGTGTTAAACATCGAAGTACGTCTTTTCAATCCGTGTACGATATAGCCTTTTTCTAATAAAAATTCACTTAAATAGGCGCCGTCCTGTCCTGTTATTCCTGTAATGAACGCTGTTTTTTTTGGTAAAGTCATAATCTAATTATAAGCACAAGGCATTCTGCTGCAATTTTGCAAAGTTTATTAAGTATTAACTATAAATTTTTTCTAGGTTTCCAGATAAAGGTTACTATTAATAGACCTTTTGTTTCAGGTTTTGAATATTTTCCAAAAACCAATTGTAAGTTTTTTGTATTCCTTCTTCTAAATCTACTTGGTGTTTCCAGCCAATATTGTGCATTTTAGAAACATCCATTAATTTTCGAGGTGTGCCGTCAGGTTTGCTTTCATCCCAGATTATATCTCCAGTATGACCAACAATTTTTTGAATTGTAGTTGCCAACTTCTTAATGGTTAAATCTTCTCCAGTTCCGATGTTGTATAGGTGTTCTGGAAGTTTGTTTTCTAAAGCAAAAACTACAGCTTCTGCCATGTCGTCAACAAACAAAAATTCTCGCATCGGACTTCCTGTTCCCCAAAGTATAACTGGAGCATTGTTGCTATCTTTTGCTTCATGAAACTTACGAATCATTGCTGGTAAAACGTGAGAGCTAGTTAAATCGAAATTGTCTTGGGTACCATATAAATTTGTCGGCATCAAGCTCACAAAATCTTTTCCAAATTGTTGGCGAATGGCTTCACATAATTTTACCCCAGTAATTTTAGCTAATGCATACCATTCATTTGTCTTTTCTAAAGAAGCAGTAAGCAGATATTCCTCTTTTAAAGGCTGTGGGGCCAATTTGGGATAAATACATGAACTGCCTAAAAAGATAAATTTTTCTACATCGGCATTATGAGCTTCATTAATAAGGTTATTTTGAATCTGCATGTTTTCCATCAAAAATTGAAATGGAAAATCATTGTTGGCCAAAATCCCGCCTACTTTTGCTGCGGCATCTATAATTACATCTGGCTTAACTTTTTGAATAAAATCTCGAACTGCATCTTGTTCTCTTAAATCTAATTCGCTGCTAGATGCTCCAATAAGATTACTATAACCTTTTGCTGTTAAAGATCTCCAAATGGCGCTTCCAACCATTCCCTTGTGTCCTGCGATATATATTATAGAATTTTTATCAATCATGTTAGTCGCTTTTTATTTTAAAGACTTGTAATTCTTTGTTACGAGTTTTCCTCTATAATAATGGAGATGCAATAGACTCCAATTGCTGGTAAACCTGTTTTACTTCTTGAGAATTTTCTTTTTGCAACACCATCAAAGCATCGGCAGTATAAATCAGAATACAATTTTTAACTCCGATAAATGTAGTGTGCATTGAAGTTCCGATTACAATATTGCGATTTGAATCTATTGGATGACCTTTATGTACTAAATAATCATAAACCGATTCAAAAGACCCCAGATCAGACCATCCAAATTGTGCAGGTACTACTTTAATGTCATTGCTTCGTTCCATAACAGCATAATCAATACTTATAGAAGGAATATTCATTGACAATTCGTAATCCAGAAAACCATCTATAGTTTCTTCCCAAACCGCTTTTGAAGCCCAATATACTTCTGGTTCTTGCTTCTCGAGCTCTTCTAGAAACTTTCCTGCTTTAAAACAAAAAAGTCCACTGTTCCAGAAATAATTGCCGTTTTCTAAATAAACCTTTGCTGTATCTAAATCTGGTTTTTCATGAAATGCAATTACATTTTCATCTTCAAACTCTATATAGCCGTAGCCCGTTTCTGGTTTTGTTGGTTTTATACCAAAAGTGACCAAGTAATTCTGGCTGGCTAATGCGATAGCTTTTTGCAAAGCATCACTATACCATTCGCCTCCATCTATAATATGATCTGATGGAGTAATCAGTAAAATATCATCTGAATCTGATGCGAATGCCGCAAATGCAATGGCTGCTGCGGTATTTCGGGGAACTGCTTCGACAATATGTATGTAAGGCTTATGGAACTTCTCCATAATTGCATTACTCATTTTATAGTTTTCAATATTCCCTACTACAATCATATTAGTAGCGACATTTTGATTACGAGCCACTGTTTTTTCAAAGAGTGATTCTCCGTCAAAAAGCTCTAAATATTGCTTGGGAAGTGTTTTCCTGGAGAGAGGCCACAATCTGCTGCCAATTCCACCTGTTAAAACTACATGTGTTACTGTACTAGTTACCATTGGAGTGCATTAAAACTTCTTTCTTATACACTTCATTACGAAGATTAGTACTTGAAAAACGGTGGTCCCTGGTATTAAAATACAATTCAATTCCTTTTTCTTCACAATATTTTCTACCAGTAAAATCTCTGTCTTTATATTCGTCTCCTAAGATTCGTACATCTAAAGCAAAGGCTTTCAAAATATCTTCCAAATCCTGTTCTGTAGCATAAGGAACGATTTCATCTACAAACTTACACGCCTTTAACTGTATGTAACGCTCTACTACAGTTTGTGTTGGTTTATTTTTTGTCGGGCGATCTAATGTTGGGTCTGTTTGTAAACCAACAATTAAATAATCACAATGTTGTTTTGCTTCTTCAAGCATTTTAACGTGCCCTGCATGTAACAAATCAAAAGCACTAAATGTTATTCCAGTTCTCATCTACTTAATGTTTTAAGTTAAAAAAATATGTTTGTTAATGTAGTATGATTTTCAAAAATCGAGTTGGGCCATTTTACTGGGGTTTCGAAGCTTTTTTTAAATTTTTAAAAAAGGGTTCCCCGTGAATAGTTACAGTGTAACTACTCAAAAAAAGAAAAAAATGACTTAAAAAAATTCCAATTATTGTTCTGTGATTATTCTAAAACGATCTAAATTTCACTCTTTAAAAACTCAAAATTTAGATTCATTAAAGCACTTTATCTACTATAATAATTTAGGATAAAATTATACTAATACGCCTGATGAGAAATTTCATTTTTGTTGCTAAATGTCCTTATTAAGGAAATTTTACCATGAAAAGCATCCGCAATTTTCGAGTGTTGGATTTAAATTTACCACTTAGTTTACAGATAAAAAGCCTAATTTCTTTGAAGAAAAATTTTCAAGCTTTAGCACTAATTTGCTCTGACATTTTTTTTTTGAAAACAAGTCTTAAAATCTTAAAACTTTTTATACCAGATTATTATTTCTTAAGAAATAGTATTCCAGAAACAAAGAGCTTATCTTTTTAAAACAACTATTTTAAAAACACAATTAATACAGTTACAATTATGAAATGGTATGTAGTGTACACCAAACCTAAATGGGAAAAAAGAGCCGCAGAACAATTAAGCAAGTTTAATATAAATTGTTATTGTCCTGTTATCAAAAAAGTGCAACAAAGATCAGATAGGAAAGTAAAGGTAGAAGTGCCATTGTTTAATCATTACATATTTGTACAATTAGCCGAAAAAGATAGAAATATGGTTTTTCATTCTCCTGGTGTTGTTCGATTTTTATTTTGGTTGGGAAGACATGCTGTAGTAAAAGATCATGAAATCGAAACCATCAAAGAATGGCTGAATACGGGAGACACTGCTTCAGAAATATCTGTTATGCAATATCAGATTGGAGATAAAATTCATTTAAACTCTGGTCCGTTTTGCGATCAAAATGCTGTTGTTAAAGACATTACAAAAACACATTATGTATTAATTTTAGAATCTTTAGGATATGTTTTAAAAGTAAAACATAAATAAGTAGAACAAAAAAAAGGTTGAGTGGAAGAGCTGCTTTGTACCAAATTCAACGTTTATGCCATAAACCAGGAGCCAGCAAAATATATTCTGCAGAGCGGATTCAAGTCACCACCTGTTTGGTAAATAAAGTGATCCGG
>NZ_DASWYK010000212.1:0-16693 GCF_036405015.1 Flavobacterium sp.
ACTTTTTGTTTTTTTAAAATATTTAAAATCAATTAATTATGGTTTTTTTGATGTGTTTTTATAATATTAAAATTTTTGTTTTGATGTGTTTTTGTATGGACTATTAAATGTGAAAACTGAAAATTTAGTTTTAGTATTGCATCAAATTACTAATTAATTAACCAAAATTTTTAGAAAAATGAAATTAACAAAATTACTTGTTTTTTGTATTTCATCATTGTTATTCTCGGTTATAGCTGTGGCTCAGGATGTCACAGTAAATGGAATAATAAACGATGAAAATGGAATGCCTGTTCCAGGCGCAACAGTTTTATTAAAAGGTACTACTAAATCAACAGCTTCCGATTTTGATGGTAAGTTTCAGATACAAGTACCTTCAAACGGAACATTAACAATTACATTTATCGGTTACACTACAATAAACGAAGCTGTAAATGGAAGAACAAAACTCTCAATTCAATTAAAACCAGAATCACAATCTTTAAATGAGGTTGTCGTGGTTGGATATGGTGTACAAAAGAAATCTGTTGTAACTGGTGCAATTTCCAGTGTAAAATCGGCAGATCTTGAAAAAGTGCCAAACGGACGTGTTGAACAAGCTTTACAAGGTAGAGTTGCCGGTGTTACGATTGCAGCTACTTCTGGACAGCCTGGTGCAGCTTCTAAGGTGCGTATTAGAGGTATAACTACTTTTAGAGAAGGAGGAAATGATCCTTTATGGGTTGTTGACGGAATTGCTATTGACGCAGGTGCTGTTGGTTTTATCAACCAATCTGATATCGAATCTATCGAGGTTCTTAAAGATGCTGCTTCTGCTGCAATTTACGGTACTCGTGCGGCAACTGGAGTTATTTTAGTTACTACTAAAAAAGGGAAATCAGGAAAAATTTCTGTGAATTATAGTGGTTTTGCAGGAATTGCAGCTCCGGCAAAAAAATTAAACCTGTTGAATGCAAGTCAATATGCAACAATTATGAATGAAAAGTCTGTTGCAGATGGAGGCACTATAAAGTATGCAAATCCAGCTTCTTATGGTAAAGGTACAGACTGGCAGGATGCAGTTTTTAACAATTCAGCTTTTAGATATACACACGAATTAAGTTTTAGCGGTGGTGGAGAAAAATCTACTTTCTATGCTTCTTTTGGAGTTCAGGATCAGGAAGGTATCGTTGCAACGGATATTTCAAATTATACAAAGAAAAACTTCCGTTTAAATTCAACACACAAAATTTCTGACTACTTTACTTTTGGACAAACGTTTGGATACACTCATCAAAAAACACAGGATATTGGAAATATTAATAGTGAATTTGGTGGGGTGTTAAGTTCTGCAATTAACTTAGATCCTATTACTCCAATAGTTGCGGATCCTTCAGTAATTGGATCAGGTTTTTATAATAGTGCAAATATTGTTTTGGATTCTCACGGAAATCCTTATGGTATTTCTCCGGTTGTGCAACAGGAGATGACAAATCCATTAGCTTATACACAAACTAGATTAGGAGGTTATAACTGGTCTGATGATTTTGTAGGGAATGCTTATTTAGAAGCAAATATTACAAGTCATTTAAAAGTAAGATCTACACTTGGAGGTAAATTAGCTTACTGGGGTAATGAAATGTTTACTCCAACTTTCTACCTAAATCCAAACATGAAAGCAGATAGAAACAATTACAGTCAGAATAATGAAAAGGCATTTGCATGGAATATAGAAAACACTCTTAATTATTCTAATAAATTTGGAGATCACTCTATTAATGCTTTAGTAGGACAAGGTGCTTATGTAGAAAACATTGGAAAAACAATTGGTACTACATTCTACGGTTTGCCAATTACAAGTTATAAAGATGCTTCCTGGAATTTTAACCTTCCGCAAGATGATATGGTTAGCAGAGCAAGTGATAAAATTGAGCATAAGTTATCCTCTTTATTTTTCCGTTTGAACTACGATTACAAAGAGAAATATCTATTTACAGGAATTGTTCGTCGTGACGGTTCAACAAGATTTGGAGAAAACAAAAAATTTGGAGTTTTCCCTTCATTCTCTTTAGGATGGGTAATTTCGAAAGAAGGATTCTGGACAGAAAACAATATCGTTAATACTTTAAAACTTCGTGGAGGTTATGGAGTTGTAGGAAATGATAATATTTGGGATTTTAAATATAGAGGTTTAGTTGTTGGAGGATACAATTACTCTGTTGGAAATGAAGGAACAATTACTACAGGTTACGGAAACTCTACATTACCAAATGCAGATTTAGGATGGGAAGAAACATCACAAACTACCGTTGGTCTTGATGCTAAACTTTTTAATGACTTCACTCTTACTTTAGATTATTATAAAAAGAGAACTACCGGAATCTTAAGAGATGTTGTTATTCCTGGTTATGTTGGGGTTGTTGATGCACCGGCCGCAAATATTGCTGATATGAACAACAGTGGTTTTGAGGTTGAAGCAGGATACAAGAAAAGACTTGGTGATTTTAATTTAGGAGTTAATGCCAATTTTGCCTATTTGAAAAATGAAGTTACTTACGTAGGATCTAATACAAACTTTATAGCTGGTGATGCTAGTTTCCAATCTATGGGGCAAGTAACAAGAACTCAGGTTGGACATTCATTCAATGAATTTTACGGTTTTAAAACTGCTGGAATATTTCAAAATGAAGCAGAAGTTGCAGCCTATAAAAATGCTTCTGGAGGTTTAATTCAGCCAAATGCTAGACCAGGTGATTTCCGTTGGGTAGACAATAATGGAGATGGAGCTATTACAGATGATGATAAACAATACTTAGGAACTAACATCCCTAAATATACTTTTGGTTTTACTGTAAACTTAGACTACAAAAACTTTGATTTCATGGCATTTACTCAAGGTGCTGCAGGAAGCAAAATTTTCCAAGGATTAAGAAGACTTGATATGTTAACAGCAAACTATCAAACAGAAGCTTTAGGACGTTGGGTTGGAGAAGGAACTTCAAACGATTATCCTAGATTGACTAACAACGATCCAAATAAAAACTTCAGTAATATGTCTGATTTCTACCTTGAAAACGGAAACTATTTACGTTTGAAAGTGGTTACTCTTGGATATACAATGCCAACTGGATTATCATCTAAAATTGGAGCAGACAGAATTCGTTTTTACGTAACTGGAGAAAATTTAATCACTTTCACAAAATATACTGGTTATGATCCAGAAATTGGAGGTCAGGTTTTCGGTGTAGATAAAGGTGTTTATCCACAAGCAAGATCTATTCTGTTAGGAGCTAACGTTCAATTTTAAAAATTAAAAGAATTATGAAAACTATAAAATTTAAATATATATACTTTGCCGTAGCACTGGCAGCTTTAGCAGGAGCTTGTTCTGAAGATTTTGTGAGCATTGATCCAAAAGGGCAATTCGATTCAAGTACTTACTTTTCTAACGAACAGCAATGTTATGCAGCGTTAATTGGAGTTTATGATCCATTGAGAAAAAACACTGGTGGTTTCGAAAATCTGGTAGCTATGCTAAATGCAGGTTCAGATGATTTTTATGCCGGAGGTGGTAGCGCAACAGATGGAAACGGAATCCAGAATTTTTCTAAACACTCCCTTACATCAATTAGTATTCCGTCTAGTTACTGGGATGATCATTATCAAGGTGTTTCAAGAGCTAATATGTTAATTTCTAAGCTTCCAGACGCAACTATGGATGATAATGTAAGAGCAAGATTTACTGCAGAAGCAAAAGCACTAAGAGCATTTTATTATTTTAATCTGGTAAGATTATTCAAGAATATTCCATTGGTTTTGGTTCCTTTAAACACTCAGACTATCTATGATCCGGAACAAGTTGCACCAGAGGTAATTTATGCACAAATAGAAAAAGATTTATTAGAGGCTATTCCGGCTTTGCCTAATACTCTTGATGCAAAAACAGAATCTGGAAGATTTAACAAAGGAACTGCTCAAGCAATTCTTGGAAAAGTTTATTTGTTTGAAAACAAAAAGACTGAAGCTGCAGCTGTTTTAGCTGAAGTAAATGGTACTCCAGGAGCAACAAATCAATACGGAAATAAATTGCTTCCTAAGTTTAGTGATTTATGGGTAACATCAAACAAGTTTAATGCAGAATCTATATTAGAAGTATCTCATAGTAGTGCTGGTAATTCTGACTGGGGTTTCTGGGGACAAGGTAAAGATGAAGGAAACTCTTTAAATGTTATGGTTGGACCAAGAGGTTATTCAAGACCTGACGGATCTGACGCACCAGATCTTCCTGCAGGTTGGGCATTTAACGTGGCAACTCAGAAATTGTATGATGCTATGAAAACGGACCCAAGATTTGAAGCGACTATTTTTGATTTGAAAGCTTTAAAAGCAGCTGGTAAAGCAGATTATATCCCAGCTTATCAGGATACAGGTTATTTCCTGAATAAATACCTTCCAAGACAATCTGATGTAAGAACTGGAGGAGGAGCTGCTGAGTTGAACTACAAACAAAACTCTTATGTAATTAGACTTGCAGATACGTACTTAATGGAAGCAGAAGCTTTAGGATCTGGAGCAAGAGCGCAAGCTTTACTGGATGCAGTTAGAGCAAGAGTTGGTTTGCCATCTGTTCCTGTAACATTGGCAGCTATTAAAAATGAACGTAGAATGGAATTGGCTGGAGAAGGACACAGATTCTTTGACTTAGTAAGATGGGGAGATGCTGCTGCAGCATTATCAGACAGAGGTTTTGATGCAGGTACGGATGAGATTTTTCCAATTCCTTTCAAAGAGTTAAACGGTACTAAATTGAAACAAAATCCTAATTATCAATAGTATTATCTAACCAATAAACCAAAATTTCACAAAAGATGAATCTAAATATAAATTTAAGAAAGAGTGTATACCTAATGCTAGTTTTAGCATTAGGCACACTAAATAGCTGCGATGACAGTGTTGATACAAATCCGCTTACAGCTACCGATATTGATCCTTCATTTACCATCACACCAGTTGAAGGAGCAATGAATACCTATCTTTTGACAGCGTCGACGAAAGGAGTAATCTTATCAAAATGGGATACAGGAGATGGTGCTTCAGTTGGAAAAATGAATCAGGTCATTTCATTGCCAGATGCAGGAACGTATACCATTACACATACAGCAGTTGGAGCTGGCGCTACAATGGCAACCGCTTCTAAAGAAATAGTAGTAGCTCAAACAGATCCGGCAAAAGGGAATTTAGTTCAAGGCGGAACTTTTGCCACTGCAGCTGATCAGGCTAAATGGACAAATGCAAAATTAAGTGCATCAGGTGTAGCTTTTTGGTCTTTCGGTGCTAATGGTGCTACAATTTATTCTCCTGGAGGATGGGCTCAAGAAGGAATTTATCAGGCAATTGAAGTTGTAAAAGATAGAGAATACACTATCGATATGACAGTTTCTTGTCCTAGCGGTTTAAAAGAAACTTTTTTTGAAGTATACGCTGGTAAATCAGTACCAAAACCAGGTGTTGAGTATAAAGACAACAAAGTAATGGGATTAAGCACTTGGGATGGTTGCGGAACATCAAAATTTTCAGGAAGATTATCTGGAGTTGGATGTGTGAAAAACGACGCAACTGGTACAGTTTCTAATGTAGTTAAATTCTCTGAAAGCGGAAAAATATACCTTTTAATTAGATCTGGAAGTAATGCAACTGGTAACGAACCAATTACTGTTACAAAAGTTGAATTTAGAGGAAAATAAAGAGTTAAGTTAAGTTTAAGTTTAAGTTTGGTTGTAAAATAGCCCGTAATCATTATGAGTATGGGCTATTTTTAAATTCTTCAGAAGATAAAAATCAGGTTTAGATTTTCTCCGTAAAACTTCAATTAAAACAATAATAATTGGAAGCAAATGAAAAAAAATAGTCTAAAAATTTTATGCATTTTGTTTGCAGCTGTCACATTTGCACAACAGCCAAAAACAAAAAAAGAATTTACAACCAATGGTAAAAAAATAACCGTTTATACCACAGCAGAAAACTCTAAGTTAAGATTGACATCGACAGATAATTTAACTTTTTCTGCAGCAAAACAACCTTTAGAAACCGAAACTTCTGTATTTGTAGAACCAACTAAAAAGTTCCAGACTTTTATGGGAATTGGAGGTGCCATTACAGATGCAAGTGCCGAAATATTTGCTAAACTTTCAAAAGAAAAACAGGCAGAATTTTTGAATGCTTATTATGATCAGCAAAAGGGAATTGGTTACTCAATACTAAGAACAACGATTCAAAGTTCTGATTTTAGTAGTGGAAGTTATTCTTATATAGAAGAAGGAGACAAAGAACTCAAAACTTTTTCTATTGATCATGACAGACAATACCGAATTCCTTTAATAAAACAAGCGATTCAAAAAGCAGGAGGAAAACTGACTACTTATGTGGCGCCTTGGTCTCCAAATGCCTTTATGAAAAGCAACAAAAATGTATTAAAAGGAGGAACACTTCTTCCTGAATACTATCAAACCTGGGCAAACTTTTATGTAAAGTTTATAAAGGCATACGAAAAAGAAGGAATTCCAATTTGGGGAACTTCTACACAAAACGAACCAATGGCTGTTCAAACTTGGGAATCTTGTATTTATACAGCTGAAGCCGAAAGAGATTTTATCAAAAACTATCTTGGGCCAACTTTGAAAAAAGAAAATTTAGGAGATAAAAAAATTATCGTTTGGGATCATAACCGCGATTTAATGAATTACCGTGCCAATGTTATATACTCAGATCCAGAAGCGTCAAAATATGTTTGGGGAATGGGATTTCATTGGTACGAAACATGGTCGGGAGGTGCACCAATGTTTGATAATGTAGCCAAAGTCAATGAAGCCTATCCAAATAAAAAGCTAATGTTTACTGAAGGATGTATCGAAAAATTTGATGCAGCAAAATATCAATTTTGGGGCAACGCAGAACGTTACGGAATCAATATGATTAACGATTTTAACAACGGAACGGTTGCCTGGACAGATTGGAATATTTTACTGGATCAAAATGGAGGGCCAAACCATGTGGGGAACTTTTGTTTTGCACCAATTCATGCAGATACCACGACAGGAGAATTAATTTATACTCCGTCTTATTATTACATTGGACACTTTTCTAAATTCATTCGTCTAAACGCTGTACGCGTAAGCACTGCAGTAAGCAAAAGCGCTTTATTAAGTACTTCATTCTTAAATACCGATGGTAAAATGGCAACCATTGTAATGAACCAATCTGCAAATGAGCTTACTTATAATTTGATTATCGGAGCTGAAAAAGCGGTCGTTAAAATTCCGCCACGAGCCATACAAACGCTTGTTTATTAATATTTTGTAGTAAAATATAGAAGAGGACTAATTTGAATCATCCACATTAGTCTTCTCTTGTTTTGATAAAAAAAATGTTTTTGAACAAGTATTGCTAACTAAAAACCACAGAAAATGAAATTAAATTTGAAAAAAAGCATAAGAACATTTTTCTTTATGGCAGCTGTATTAGCTCAGGTAAAGTGTTCTTCGTCTAGTGATCCTGTAGAAAAAACTCCAGTAGATCCACCAGTTGTAAATCCTCCTGTAACGGTTACAAACGATGTGGATTTTTGGCTTACAAAAGGAGATCAAAGTGTTTTGTTGACCAAACAATCGGGAATATTAGGTTTTGGAACTACAACAAATACATATACTAATATTGAAGTTAAAGAATCTCAGAAATACCAGACTATTGATGGTTTTGGTTATACATTAACAGGTGGAAGTGTTGAAGTAATCAATCAATTAAACCCAGCAAAAAGAACAGCCCTTTTACAGGAACTATTTGGTTCTGGCGAAAATTCAATTGGAGTAAATTATATCAGAATCAGTATTGGAGCTTCAGATTTGAATGCCGTACCTTTTACTTATAATGATCTTGCTGCTGGAGAAACAGATTTAAATCTGGCTAAATTTAGTTTAGAAAAAGACAAAGATTTAATTGCGATGTTAAAAGAAATCTTAGCTATTAATCCGAAGATTTTGATTTTAGCTACACCGTGGTCAGCCCCTCTTTGGATGAAAGACGTAAACAGTTTTAAAGGAGGAAAACTGAAAGCAGAATATTATGATGTTTATGCAAAATATTTTGTGAAATACATTCAGGAGATGAAACTACAAGGAATTACAATCGATGCTGTAACTCCTCAAAACGAACCACTTCACGACGGAAATAATCCAAGTATGTATATGTCTGCAGCAGATCAAGGCGCTTTTATTAAAAATAGTTTAGGACCTGCATTTAAAGCAGCAAATCTAAATGTAAAAATTATTGCTTATGATCATAATTGTGATAATCCAAATTATCCAAAAGCAATTTTGGCAGATACAGATGCTTTTCCTTTTGTAGACGGATCTGCTTTCCATTTATATGCAGGAGATATTAGTGCATTGACAAATGTCTATAATTCGTATCCAACCAAAAATGTCTATTTCACAGAACAATGGACTTCCTCTACAGGTCAGTTTGGAGGTGATTTAAAATGGCATCTTCGAAATGTAATTATCGGCTCAATGAGAAATTACAGTAAGAATGCTTTAGAATGGAATGTTGCAAATAATTCAAGTTTTGGCCCTCATACAGTTGGAGGTTGCGAAACGTGTAAAGGAGCCATAACCATAACTTCAGGAGATAGTTTTCAGCGTAATGTTGCCTATTATATCATTGCACACGCTTCTAAATTTGTTCCAATGGGTTCGGTTAGAATTGAAAGTAATTCTGGAGGAAACTTGCAAAACGTGGCTTTTGTAACGCCTTCTGGTTCAAAAGTTTTGATTGTTGAAAATGACGGAAATGCAACTGAATTCTTCAATATTAAATTTAATGGAAAATGGGTTGCTACTTCTCTTGAAGGTGGATCTGTAGGGACTTATACCTGGAAATAAATACTTCTAAACAATTTCAACTCTAAAGATTTTGACTTTGTTAGGTTCAAAACCAAAAAGTAGAAGAAATATTATTTATCTTGATATTCAATTTGTTAATTAAACCACTTAAATAATAAAAAGATGAAAATAATCAATCTCGTAAATAGAGCAGGAATTTTTACTTTAATTCTGTTATTCGTGTTTCAATCTTGCAGTAGCAGTAACGATACAAGTGATAAACCTGAGGTAATAAACCCTGATAAAGTTTCCGTTCAAGTTGACATATTAGGTAAAACTGCCGAAATGCCGAATGGAGACGGAAGCGGGAAAATTCGCCTGACAATTAAAGCGGCAGATGCAAAATCATATAAAGTCGTTGTGAACAATGAAACAAAAGAATTTACAACCAGCGATTTTACATACGAGTTTACACAGCCAGGAACTAAAGAATATACTATTGATGTAACTGCATTTAACGGAATAAAATACACATATGCTTCTACAAAAGTCAATATTTTCGTAGCCAGAAAACTAATCTGGTCTGATGAGTTTGATGTTAACGGTGCACCAAATCCTGATAAATGGGATTATAATACAGGAACCGGAGATGGCTGGGGAAATAACGAATTGGAATACTACACCAAACGTCCAGAAAACATTATTATCGAAAACGGAATTCTAAAAATCAAAGCCATTAGAGAAGATTATATGGGAAGCCAATTTACTTCTGCAAGAATTCTTACTCGAGGCAAATTTTCATTTAAATACGGAAGAGCAGAAATTCGTGCAAAACTGCCTGTTGGTGGTGGAACTTGGCCGGCATTCTGGCTTTTGGGAGACAATCTTGATACCGTTGGATGGCCTGCTTGTGGCGAAATAGATATTTTAGAATCAGTAGGGAATAATCCAAATGTAATTCACTCATCCTTGCATTCTCCAGGTCGTTCAGGAAATACTCCAGACACTGCAACTACGACAAATCCGACTTCAGCGACAGCGTATCACATTTATGCTGCAGAATGGAGTGCAGAAAGTATTAAGTTTTATGTAGATGATAATTTGTTTTACACTTACAAAAACTCAAGTACAACACCATTTAATGCTAAGTTTTTTATCATTCTAAATTTTGCCATGGGTGGAAATTTTGGAGGAGCAGTTGATCCAAACTTTAAAACTTCAACTTACGAAATTGATTATGTGAGAGTGTATAATTAACATAAGTTTTAAATAGATTTTTTTCGCTGAAGTCACGGAAACAGTAGCTTTACGGATTAAAATTTTTTAACATGAAAAAGATACACAAACTTGTTTTAGCATTCGTATTCCTTTTAGCAGGAAATTCATTTTATGGTCAAAATCTAAAAATTATGACTTATAATATTCGTCTAGATGTTGAATCTGACGGAGAAAATGCATGGCCTAAGCGAAAGGATTATTTTAATGCACAGATAGGTTTTTACAGTCCGGACATTTTCGGAGTTCAGGAAGCAACACCAGGTCAGGTAACAGATATTGCATCGGCTCAGCCAAAATATAACCGATTTGGAATAGGAAGAGAAGAAAACGGATTAGGTGAAGCAAGTTGTATTTATTACAAAAAAGACCGTTTTAAAGTAGAACAATCCAATACTTTTTGGTTGTCTGAAACACCAAATGTAGTTTCCAGAGGATGGGATGCCGCTTGCAACAGAGTTTGTACTTACGGACTTTTTAAAGATTTAAAAACGAAAAAGACGTTTTGGGTTTTCAATCTTCACTTAGATCATATGGGCGAAGTGGCGAGAGTAAAAGGGGTTCAGCTTGCTCTTTCTAAAATAAAAGAATTGAACATTAAAAATTATCCAGCTTTTTTAATGGGTGATTTCAACTCAGAACCAGACACCAAACAGATTATGGAAATCAAAAAAGTAATGGATGACACCAAAGATGTTTCTAAAGAAAAACCTTTTGGACCATCAGGAACGTTTAACGATTTCAAACATAATGAACCCGTAACATTATTATTAGACTATATTTTTATTTCTAAAAATAGTGGTCTAAAAATTCAAAAATATGCAGTGTTAAGTGATTCAAAAGATTTAAAATATCCCTCGGATCATTTGCCTGTTTTAATAGAAATAGATTAAAATGAAAAACATCAACAAAAAACTTCAAATCCTGGTTTTATTGCCATTAATTGCAATGCAGTTCAACTGTGGATCTTCAACAAATACTGTAACAAATACTGGAAAAGTTTCATCTTGGATCACCACTACAGACGAAACTTCAAAACTTAAAAAACAACCTGAATTGGTTTTTACTTCAGAAACAAATTCAAATCAAACCATTGAAGTAAATCCGTCAGAGAAATTTCAAACCATCGAAGGTTTCGGATTTTCATTAACCGGAGGAAGTGCTCAGGCCATTTTAAAACTAGACAAACCCAAGAGAGAAGCACTGCTTCAGGAATTGTTTTCTAGAAAAGAAGATGCAATTGGTTTAAGTTATATAAGAATTAGTATTGGAGCATCCGATTTGAATGAAAAAGTTTTTTCGTATGATGATATGCCAGAAGGACAAACAGATTTAAATCTGGAACATTTTAACCTTGGTCCAGATTTAAATGACGTTATTCTAGTTTTAAAAGAAATTTTAGCCATAAATCCGAAGATTAAAATAATGGGTTCGCCGTGGTCGCCACCTGTTTGGATGAAAGATAACGGAAGCTCAAAAGGAGGAAGTTTACAACCAAAATACTATCAGGTTTATGCAGAATATTTTGTGAAATACATTCAAGCAATGAAATCGCACGGAATTGTTATTGATGCCGTTACACCACAAAACGAACCGTTACATCCAGGAAATAATCCAAGTTTGCTCATGTTGGCAGAACAGCAGGCCGATTTTATTGGCAATAATTTAGGTCCCGCTTTCGCGAAAGCTGGAATCAAAACCAAAATCATTGTTTACGATCACAATTGCAACAAACCAGAATATCCCTTGACGATTTTAAAAGATCCGAAAGCAAATCCGTTTGTAACAGGATCAGCTTTTCATTTATATGAAGGTGACATTAGTGCTTTAACGACAGTTCATAATGCATTTCCAAATAAAGATTTGTATTTTACCGAACAATATACAGGAACAGGAACCAATTTTGAAACGGACTTGAAATGGAGTGTGAAAAATGTAGTAATCGGTTCAATGCGTAATTGGAGTAAAAATGCACTTTCGTGGGGATTAGCAAATGACGAATTCTATAAACCTTTTACACCAGGAGGATGTTCAACCTGCAAAGGTGCTTTGATGATCGATCAAAATCAAAACATTAAGAGAGAAGTAGGATATTATATTATCGGACATGCTTCTAAATTTGTTCCGGAAGGTTCCGTGCGAATTGCAAGTAATATTTCAGGAAACTTATATAATGTTGCTTTCAAAACACCATCTGGGCAAACTGTTCTAATTGTAGAAAATGATGGAGCTTCAGCAGAAACTTTTAATATAAAATACAATCAAAAACAAACTTCAACTACGCTAAACGCAGGTGCAGTTGCTACTTACGTTTGGTAAACAACCTAAACTATGAAAAAAGTAACCACAATTACACTGTTTATGCTTTCGCTCTTTGCGTCAGCGCAACAGTCAATAGATCAGAAAGTCAATGATCTATTGAAAAAAATGACAATTGAAGAAAAAATTGGTCAGCTAAATCAGTACACTGGAGACAATCAGGCAACTGGACCAATTACAATCAATCCGAACAAACAAAACGAAATCAAACAAGGTTTAATTGGTTCGATGCTAAACGTTATCGGAACAAAATATACCAGAGGATATCAAGAACTGGCGATGCAGTCAAGACTTAAAATTCCGTTGTTATTCGGACAAGATGTTATTCATGGTTACAAAACGACTTTTCCACTTCCTTTAGCAGAAGCAGCAAGCTGGGATTTAGCAGCAATCGAATTAGGAGCACGAGTTGCGGCAACAGAAGCAGCAGCAAGCGGTATTCATTGGACATTTGCACCGATGGTAGATATTGGTCGTGATCCGCGTTGGGGACGTGTAATGGAAGGTGCAGGAGAAGATACTTATCTAGGTTCTAAAATTGCTTATGCAAGAGTAAAAGGTTTTCAAGGAAATAAATTAGGAGATTTAAACTCCGTTATGGCCTGCGTAAAACATTTTGCAGCATACGGAGCGGGAGTTGGAGGAAGAGATTACAACTCTGTAGATATGAGTGAAAGAATGCTTTTGGAGACGTATTTGCCTCCATTTAAAGCGGCTTTAGATGCTGGTGCGGCAACTTTTATGAACTCTTTTAATGATATCAATGGAATTCCTGCAACTGGAAATGCGCATTTACAAAGAGATATCTTAAAAGGAAAATGGAACTTTCAAGGTTTTGTAGTTTCAGATTGGGGATCAATCGGAGAGATGGTAGCACACGGTTACTCAAAAGATTTGAAAGAAGCAGCTTACTCAGCGATTACTGCAGGAAGTGATATGGATATGGAAAGTAATGCCTACCGTAAACATTTAGCAGAATTGGTAAAAGAAGGCAGAGTTTCTATTGATTTGGTTGATGATGCTGTAAGACGTATTCTTCGCAAGAAATTCGAGTTAGGTTTATTTGATGATCCTTACAAATATTCGGATGGGAAACGTGAAGAAAAAGAACTAAATAATCCAGAGCATAGAAAAGCAGCTCGCGAAATGGCAGAGAAAAGTATTGTTCTATTAAAGAATGAAAAACAGACTTTGCCAATTTCTAAAAGTGTAAAGACAATCGCTTTTATTGGTCCGATGGTAAAAGAGTACAAAGCCAATATGGGATTTTGGGCTGTAGAATTACCAGAAGTAAATTATGATAAATGGGTAGTTTCGCAATGGGATGGCCTTCAAAACAAAGTAGGTAAAAACACAAAGTTATTGTACGCAAAAGGTTGTGAAATTACTGGCGACAATAAAGATGGTTTTGCAGAAGCTGTTGCAACGGCAAAACAAGCAGATGTTGTTATTTTAAGTGTGGGTGAAAGACATGATATGAGCGGTGAGGCAAAAAGCCGAAGTGATATTCATTTGCCAGGTGTTCAAGAAGATTTAATCAAAGCGGTTCAGGCAACAGGAAAACCAGTTGTAGTTTTAATTAATGCTGGAAGACCTTTGGTTTTTAACTGGACAGCAGATAATGTTTCTGCGATTATGTACACTTGGTGGTTAGGTTCTGAGGCTGGAAATGCAATTGCAAATGTGCTGTTTGGAGATTATAATCCATCTGGGAAATTACCTATGACTTTTCCGAGAGAAGTTGGACAGGTGCCAATTTATTACAATCATTTCAGTACAGGAAGACCAGCTAAAGATGAGAATTCATTTAACTATGTTTCGGCTTATATCGATTTAAAAAACTCTCCAAAATTCCCATTCGGATATGGATTGAGTTATACAACTTTTGATTATTCTGGATTGAAATTATCTTCAACTAAAATAAAAAACAACGAAACAATTAAAGTTTCTTTCCAATTGAAAAATAGCGGAAAAGTAGCTGGAGAAGAAGTCGTACAGTTGTATTTGAAAGATAAATTTGGATCTGTTGTAAGACCAGTTTTAGAATTAAAAGATTTTCAAAAAGTAAAATTGAATGCTGGAGAATCTAAAACAATCGAGTTTACAATTGACAAAGAAAAACTTTCTTTCTACAATAATAAATTAGAATGGGGAACTGAACCAGGAGATTTTGAAGTAATGATCGGTGCTTCATCAGCAGATATTAAATTAAGATCTGATTTTGAATTATTGGCAAATTAGCAATCAAAACACAATAAAAAAGGGGCTTTATTAAGCCCCTTTTTTATTACAATTATTTAAGACGTTTCTTAAAATTGAATTTGATAAGATTCATAAAACCTTGTTCAATAATATCAATTCCGATTCCGAAATTACTATCAGCGATGGTGTGATGATCGTTTCTGAATTTTTCGAAATCACTAGTAGGAATTTCCAAATTTACCAAAGGTTTAAAATCAATCACAATCGATGCGCCGTTTTTGGTTACTTTTTTACGGCTTGTAAAATCAAAATAAGGATTATTGATGGTACTTTCTTGAATGGTAAATTTCTCCTCAGTATCTATTCTTTGATCGGTCTGAAGA
This sequence comes from Flavobacterium sp., assembly GCF_036405015.1. Taxonomy (GTDB): domain Bacteria; phylum Bacteroidota; class Bacteroidia; order Flavobacteriales; family Flavobacteriaceae; genus Flavobacterium. The sequence continues at coordinate 15,035 of NZ_DASWYK010000212.1, forward strand.
TTGATTTCATATCTTTCATTGTCAAAATTATGCCAGAACGGAATGTCTGTGTGCATAAAATCTCTAGCATTATTCTTTACCACATTTCGGTCGAAATACATTAAAAAACGATTTTTTTGCGAATCAACAAAATAAGGGTTTTCAATAGATGCCGTATATTGAATCGTAAATTCGTTCAATTTTTTATCATCACTTACAATGTCAATTGCAGCATTTTGAAAAATGGTCCTAATATCAGTTCCGTTTCGGTCATTCGAATAATTTAAAGTATAAAACAAGAAATTATTCCAGCTGTCGATGATTTCTCTTTTGTTCGTGTTTTTAAAATATTTACGCATGTAATTCGCGCGATTTCCTTTGTAAGTCGTAGTCAGTTTTAAAGTACCAGAATTGTTTTGAGCGCTGAAATCTGCTTTTTCATTAATACCGTAATAAGGAAATTTGTGTGGTTTTTTAATTTCCAATTGTTTATTTGGTTTCACTTCCAAATAATGCATAAAATAAATGAAACCACGATTTTCTATGAATCCAAATTCATCTCTGGCTGTTGCATCAATAAAATAAGTTTCATCTTTATAATTCACTTTTACAATCACATGATTAAAAGTTAGTAACGAAGGCAGATAATGTGAAATATAATGATCAGAATTAAAATTGACCAAAATTACAGAAGAATCAACATTGATATAATCCAAAACAACCTTCAATAAAACCGATTTGGCTTTACAATCTCCTTGTTTATTTTCATAAGTAACTGCAGGTTCTTGAGGTTTATGCCCGTTCATTTCATCTGCATTAAAAACATAATAAACATGATTCTGTACATAGTCAATGGCAAATTGCAAACGCTCATCTTGATCGGCAATTGCATCCAGTTTTTCTGCAAGATTTGGAGCAAATTCTTTTAAAGAAGATTTATTGTAGATTTCTTCGTAAAGAGGCGAAATATAATTAGATAAATCTGTCCAGTTACGGTCTGTAGCAAAATCGATGTAAGGCGCAATTTCTCTGTTTTCATCAAAAGAATTAATATAGTTTCCCTTTTCAATTACAAATCTTTCGCCTTTTTTCAACAAATTAATTTCTGGTTCCAAAACGGTTCCATTCTCATCTCTGAAGAATGTTTTCTTGTAAGCAATAGTTTCTTTACGGTCATTGATAAACGTAAATTTATAATTTCCGTAAGCCCAATACGTATTTGGAGTTACGTAAACATATTTTAAAAATTCTTTACGAAGAAAATCACGATCACTGAAAACTTTAACTCTTGAATCTTCAGTAATTAAAATATCATAAAGACGTAAATCTTTAATTGTAATATTTACTTTTTTACTACTGCTTAGAATACCACCTTCACTTTGGCTTTCGTTATCTAGAACTTTAATTTTTGTATCTGGAATTTTGTCAATTAAAACACCGTCTCTCAAAACGCTGATTCGGTGAATAATGTAAGTTTCATTTTCTTCCACAATTATATCTTTTGCAGAAGCACTTTCCATATTTGACGGTTCGTTCAGGGTGTAAGCAACGCAAGCATATTCGCTGTTTTCGGTGTCGCTTGTGTAATAGATTTTATCTAAGAAATAACAGAAATCGCGACCTTCGTCGACTTGTTTTTTTGAAAAATCAGATTCTTTTATGTATTCGATCAGCTGATTG
>NZ_DASWYK010000213.1:0-35797 GCF_036405015.1 Flavobacterium sp.
CATGATATTTTGAGAGAAGGATTTGATCGTTCTCCAATGTTCAACGGAAGAATCAAAAGTTTAGGTCCGAGATATTGTCCTTCAATTGAAGATAAAATAAATCGTTTTGCAGATAAAGAGCGTCATCAATTATTTGTGGAGCCAGAAGGATGGAATACTTGCGAAGTTTACGTAAACGGATTTTCAACTTCTCTTCCAGAAGATATTCAATTTAAAGCGCTTCGTTCTGTAGCAGGTTTTGAGAATGTAAAATTCTTCAGACCTGGTTATGCTATAGAATATGATTTCTTTCCGCCAACACAATTGAAACATACTTTGGAAACGAAGCTAGTTGAAGGATTGTATTTCGCTGGACAAATAAACGGAACGACAGGATATGAAGAAGCAGCTTCTCAAGGTTTGATGGCTGGAATAAATGCTCACTTAAAAGTTCATGAAAAAGATCCATTAATTTTAAAACGTGACGAAGCATACATCGGAGTTTTAATTGATGACTTGATTACGAAAGGAACAGAAGAACCATATCGTATGTTTACATCAAGAGCAGAATATAGAACTTTGTTGCGCCAAGATAATGCCGATTTCAGATTGACTCCAATGTCATACGAAATTGGTTTAGCTTCTGAAGCTCGTTTACGAAGAATGGAAAAGAAACTTAACGAATCTGAAAAGATGGTTTCTTTCTTCAAGGAAACAAGTGTAACGATTGCAGAAACCAATCCGATACTAGAAGCAAAAGAATCTGCACCGATTTCGCAAGGAGATAAAATGTTTAAGATTTTCTCTCGTCCGCAAATTGAATTAGAGGATATGTTGAAGTTTGAAAAAGTTTCGGCTTATATTGAAGAGAATCAACTTGACGAAGAAATTGTAGAACAAGCCGTAATTCAGGTGAAATATTCTGGATATATCGAAAAGGAAAGAAATAATGCAGATAAGTTGAATCGTTTGGAAGAAGTAAAAATTCCAGACAATTTTGATTATAACAAAATCAAATCAATGTCTATTGAAGCAAAACAGAAATTAAGCAAGATTCGTCCTGTAACCATTTCTCAAGCTTCAAGAATCAGCGGAGTATCACCAAGTGATATTTCCGTGCTTTTGATTTATATGGGAAGATAAAAAGTTTACAGTCGCAGTTTTTAGTATTCAGTTTTACTGAGACTGGAGACTGTGACTGAATACTAAAAAATGTTCCACGTGAAACCTTTTTATAAAAAATACATCGAATCAATATGAAAGTTGTACAAAAAGACGTTTTTTCAAAAGAAGAAAAAGAACAATTGTGGCAACTTCGTAACAATGAATATCCAATTCAATTTGGGCATGAAACTCTTGAAGAATTCGAATTGTATTGCAATACAATTACACAACAAAAGAATTATGTGTTGATTGATGATAAAAATGAAATTCAAGGTTGGGCTTATACCTTTTTTCGTGACAATGAAATTTGGTTTGCAATAATGTTGAATTATCAATTTCAAGGAAAAGGATATGGAAGAATTTTATTAGAAGAATTAAAAAAGTATAATGCAGATTTAAATGGTTGGGTTATCGATCATGAAAATGATGTAAAAAGAAATCAGCAAAAATATATTTCGCCAGTGCAGTTTTATATTTTAAATGATTTTTCAGTGTTAGAAAATACAAGAATTGAAAACGAGAAAATTTCAGCTGTAAAGATAAACTGGAAAAAATAACAAAAAGTAAAATAAGAATCCTAAAAATGATATAATTTCGTTTTTAGGATTTGCTATAAATTAAACCAATACTAGAATTTTAAAAATGGACGTTTTAAACAAAAAACACTTTCTTACCGTAAAAGACCATTCTGTTTCAAAAGAAATTTTCGATTTGTATTATGATGAAGAATTAGACATGTTGATTACTTCTCCACAACCCGAACTTCAAAATTTAGGTAAATATTACGAAAGTGAAGATTATATTTCGCATACAGACAACAAACGTTCACTATTTGAAAAAGCTTACCATTTTGTAAAAAATATTGCGCTTCAGAATAAATTAAATCTAATTAATGCAGAACAACCCCAAAAAGGTAAACTGCTGGATATTGGAGCTGGAACTGGCGATTTTCTTTTAACTGCAAAAAATAACGGTTGGGAAACGATTGGAGTAGAACCAAGTGATCGTGCAAAGAATATTGCAAAGCAAAAAGGGATTTCATTTGTTGAAGAAATTAGCGCTTTAGAAAATAATTCTTTGGATGTAATTACAATGTGGCACGTTTTAGAACACGTTCCAGATTTGGAACATCAGATCCAGGAATTGAAGCGTTTATTAAAACCAACTGGAACATTAATTGTTGCGGTTCCAAATTATAAATCGTTTGATGCAAATCATTATCAAACTTATTGGGCTGCTTATGATGTGCCGATTCACTTTTGGCATTTTTCAAAAAAATCGATTCAATTGCTTTTTGAAAGAGTAAACATGAAATTGGAAAAAATACTTCCAATGAAGTTTGATTCGTTTTATGTGAGTCTTTTATCTGAAAAATATAAATCAGGAAAAATGAATTACATTAAAGCTTTTTTGGTTGGTTTGAAATCAAATTGGAAAGCAAAAAGTTCAAAAGAATATTCATCTCATATTTATGTTTTAAAAAACAAATAAAAGAGTAAATTATACTAAAAAGCCATTTCATTCGTTTCTGATGAAATGGCTTTTTTATTTAGAAAAATCACCAAAAAATCCTGATTTTAGTGCAATAGCGACCGGTTATTGCTATTATTTTTTCTATAAATAAAAACAATATCATAAAATTTGTGCATTTTTTAAAGTTTATGTTAATCCTATTGAATTTTTTATATTTTTGTCTTTCATACTTAAAAAAATAGAATTTAAAAAAATGAAAAAAGCATTAGTTATTATCGCACTTTCAGTTTTCGCAGTTTCTTGTAACAAAACAGCAGAGGTAAAGGAAGTAAAAACAGCTTACGTGGATACTTCGGTTTTGATGAAAGAATACACTGAGGCAAAAGATTTAGAGGCAAAGTACAAAGCTCAAGCGGAAGAAAAAGGTAGACAATTACAAGCTGAGATTTCACGTTTTAAACAAGACGCTGCTAGTTTTCAAAGTCAAGCACAAGCAAACGGTCAAGCTTGGGCACAGCAAAGAGGTGCTGAATTGCAAAAAAGAGAGCAGCAATTAGGTTACGCTCAACAAGCATTAGCACAACAACTACAACAAGAAAGTGGTGTAGAAATGGATTCTCTTGTTAGTGGAGTTAAAAAATTCATCAAAGAATACGGAAAGAAAAACGGTTACTCTTACATCTACGGAACTGGAGATGCTGCAACAGTTTTGTATGCTGAAGAAAAATATGATATCACAAAAGAGATTATCAAAGAATTAAACGATAAATACAAAGCAGCACCTAAAGCAGATGCAAAACCAGCAGCTGAAACTAAAGAAGGTGAAGCAAAAAAATAAAAAACTACCAAACTAACTAAATTACTGAAAACCTAAATCCACTAAGATTTAGGTTTTTTCTTTTTATAAAAATGCGGTAATTTTATTTTTTAATACAAGTCAAATGCAAAACGTTTCAGAAGCGGCAGCTTACACTCTACAATTCATCAATCAGACGCAAAAATCTATTTTCCTTACGGGAAAAGCTGGAACTGGAAAAACTACACTTTTACGCGAAATCATTGCAACAACACACAAAAATACTGTAGTGGTAGCACCAACAGGAATTGCAGCTTTGAATGCGGGCGGCGTTACAATTCACTCGATGTTTCAGTTGCCATTTTCTGCTTTTATTCCGTCGTACGATGTAAGTGCACAATTCACAGAAACGGTGAAGTTTGAGAATAAAGAATCTTTGCGTCGTCATTTCAAAATGAATAATGTGAAGCGAAATGTTATCAAAAACATGGAGCTTCTGGTTATTGATGAAGTCAGTATGATGCGTGCCGATTTGTTGGATGCAGTCGACTTTATGATGCAGACTGTTCGAAGAAACACACAACCTTTTGGCGGAGTTCAAGTTTTGTTTATTGGAGATTTGCTTCAGTTACCGCCCGTGATTCGTGATGAAGAATGGCGCACATTGAAAAACTATTACCGCGGAAAATTCTTTTTTCATTCACATGTTCTCCAAACGTATCCGCCGATTTATATCGAATTGTCAAAAATCTATCGCCAGACCGATGATGCCTTTATCTCGGTTTTGAACAATCTTCGAAATAATCAGATCACTCCAGAAGACATAGCTATTCTAAATCAATATGTTAAGCCTGATTTTGACTTCAAAGAGAACAAAGGATATATCACGTTGACAACGCATAATGCTAAAGCAGATTCAATCAACTCACAGTCAATCAATGATTTAGATGGAAAGGAATACGTTTATACGCCATTTGTAGTGGGAGATTTTCCAGAAAAGATCTTTCCAGTCGAAGAAGAACTGAAATTGAAAGTAGGCGCACAGATCATGTTCGTCAAAAATGATCTGTCTTTTGAGAAAAGATATTTCAACGGAAAGATGGGCGTAATCAAATCGCTTTCAGACGAAGAAATCTTTGTTCATTTTCCAGAAGAGAACATGACACTTGAAGTTGAAAAGTACGAATGGAAAAATATCCGATACAAAGTCAACGAACAAACTAAAGATATTGAAGAAGAAGTTTTAGGAACTTTTGCTCACTACCCAATCAAGTTGGCCTGGGCGATTACAGTGCATAAAAGTCAAGGGTTGACTTTTGACAAAGCAGCGCTTGATGTATCGCAAGTTTTTCTACCCGGGCAGGCCTATGTGGCACTTTCGCGTTTACGTTCGTTAAACGGGCTTATTTTGCTTTCTCCGATGCAGATGAATGGTATTTCCAACGACCAAGATGTGATGGATTACGCTTTGAATAGAGCAACGGAAGAAACTTTAGAGAAAGCACTTCACTTTGAAACCAAAAATTTTATTCATAACTATTTGGTTAACAGTTTTAATTGGGGAGAATTGGCGCAAGAATGGCGAAATCATCGTTTTAGCTATAATGAAAATGCGGCTGGTTCAGAAAAATCGAAACATGCAACTTGGGCACATAAACGAATGGAAATCATAGAGCAACTTTTAGATCCTTCGCAGAAATTCATTTCGCAACTCAACAAAATTTTCATCAAAGAAACGGTCGATTTGTTTTTTGTGAAAGAAAGGGTAGATGCGGCCTACGATTATTTCTTCAAACAAATGGACAAATTGGTCGATGATCTGATTTACAAAATAGCTGAAATTCAAAAATTTAAAAAAGTAAAAGAATTCTACGAAGAGCTTAATTTTCTAGAAGATCTTCAAACAAAAGCTGTTTTGCGACTGATGAAAGCTAAATTGTTGATTGAAGTTGTCGTTGCCGGAGAAGAGATCAGTAAAGAAAAGCTAACGTCGCCAAATATTAAAAATTACAAAACCAACAAAGCGGAAAGAATAAGGGAAGAGCTGAGAACAACAAATACAGACATTTTTAGAACCGAAGAACCCGTCGTTCGATACAAATCACCTAAGACGGAGAAAAACGAGCTTAAAACGGCTAAAAAAACGACAGTCGAAGAAACATACGATTTGTGGCTGGAGAAATATTCTGTTGAAGATATTGCAAGAATGCGAAAATTAAACGTTCAGACTATTGAAGGGCATTTAGTAAGATTGATTCAAGCGAAAAAAATAGAAATCGATGATGTTTTGCCTTATGATAAAATTTTGGCTTTGCGAGAAGCATTCCAGTTTTATCAAGAAGAATCGCTGAGTCCTTTGAAAGAAAAATATGGAGATGAATTTACCTGGGACGAGTTAAAAATGTTTAAAGCAAGTATCAATTAATTTTTATGAACGTCCTACGTGAAACAATACTTTTTGTTTTTCAAAGTTTTAATTAATAATGCATTAACTTGATTTTGATATGAAAAATATAAAAATATTTCTAGCGATTTTGATCTTTAATTCGCCATTTTTACAGGCGCAAGATTTGAAACCTGAATACCAAAAATTTATTTCAAAATTTATTCAGGAAGTTAAAACGGGAGACAAAGAAGCGATTTCGAAACGAATAAAATTTCCTTTTAAAAGGGATTATCCAATTCCTTCGGTAAAAGACAACGCTGATTTTATAAAAAGATACAACCAAATTTTTGATAAAGTTTTGATTGAGAAAATTACAAAATCGGATCCTGCAAAAGATTGGTCAGAAGTAGGTTGGCGCGGAATCATGTTGAATCGAGGAGATATGTGGATAGATATTGATGGAAGAATTATCAGCATCAACAACCAATCGGAAGAAGAATTAAAACTGAAAAATTCGTTAATCGCGGAACAGAAAAAAAGCGTAAATACTTCGATTTCAAATTTTAAAGAACCTGTTGCAATTCTTGAAACTTCAAAATTCAGAATCAGAATTGATGATTTGGGAAATGATAATTATCGCTACGCTTCCTGGTCAATCAAAAAGAAAATGACTGATACTCCAGATCTTGTAATCGAAAAAGGGATTTTTGTAGCAGACGGAACAGGAGGAAACCACTATTACGAATTCAAAAAAGGGAATTTTAAATACCAATGTTATTTTATTGTTTTGGGCGAAAAGGACTCGCCACCAGCGGTATTAACAGTTTCGCAATCTGGAAAAGAAATTCTTTCTCAGACTGCTAAAATTGTTTCACGGTAAACATTTAAAAATAAGTTTGAAGCAAAAAAAATCCGATTCTTTTGAATCGGATTTTTTAATTTTTATAGATTTTCAACTAAAATCCAAGCATCTGGATTTTCGCCTTTCTGAATTTCTCTTTGGGCTTGTTCAGCTTCTTTCATAGTAGCATAACTTCCGTATAAAACCGGAAATAAACCGTGTTTGTTTTCTCCAAGCATTCTAGCTTTGAAACCATCTTTAATCAATTGGTTATAAGCTTTTCTTGCATTTTGTTCACTTCTAAATGCTCCAGCCATAATGTGGTACGGCATAGTTGGTTCAGCAGTTTCAACTTTAGCAGAATCCACAGAAAGTGTTACTGCAGGAAGTGGACTTTTGATAAAGAAAGTAGCTTCTTGAATTTTATTTTGAACTTTTTTCTGAACCGCTTGTTCTACAACAAGAGTTTGGTTATCGATTTGATTTTGGTATAATGGGTAACCAATACTTCCTGTAATTCCAAGTCCTAAAACAAGAATTGCAGCATAACGCAAGAAAGGATTTGAAGATTTAGTTTCTTCGTCATTAGAATCTAATAAAACAACGTCTTTTTCTTTTGCAGCAATCTTTTCGATTTTTTTCTCGAACACTTCTTTTTTCACCATTGGAGAAACAAAAGGACTTAATCCGAAGGATGTTGCAAGATAATTGGTTTGATCGTTTGGCGTGAAAATGATATTACTTTCAGAGTTTAAACGCAATTCTCCAATATTTTTTAAAGAAATTACGCCATCTTCTTCTAATGTTTTTTTCCAGTTTAAAACTTCAAATGCAATAGCACTTACAGCAAAACCATAAGAAGTTTTTTCTGCTTGAGCAATATGATTTGCTAACAATCCGTCATTGTTTTTTAAACGACTATTGAAAGAAAGAGTTTTTTTTGGTGGAAAAAACGAATTAGTATTTTGATTAAGTTGCGCCGAATGAATTTCGGTTAAAAACGCACCAAACCCTGGAACCGTTACACACTGATAACGATACAATAACTGAGAGATATATACTTCGATTTTCATAATAGCAAAGTTATGGAACGAGCATAGTTATCAAAATTTTATTCACAATTTTTATTAACAATTGAGATTTATTTTTAGGTATTTAATTTTCAAATGTTTAGCTCAATGTTTGTGCTTCATTGCAAATTTATTGTAATTTTTGTCTTTATTTTTATTAGGAAATTACTTTGTTTTATGGATATTTGCGTGTCAAAATTTATAAAAATATTTTTCTATTTTACATAATGTTTTAAATAATGAACGATCAAGAATTATTTTATCTGTTGGCTTTGCTAAAGATTGATGGAGTGGGAGATATAATCGGAAAAAAATTATTGAGTTCATTTGGTGATGCATCATCCATTTTTGCTGCTAAAAATAGTCAGCTTGCTGCAATAGACGGAATTGGAGCAGTTTTGTTAAAAAATTTAAAAGATAAAACGGTTTTAGAAAAAGCCGAGAAAGAATTATTATTTATAAAAAATAATAAAATAGATGTTTCTTTTTTTCAAGATGAAAGTTATCCTGATCGCTTAAAACATTGTATTGATGCGCCTATTTTGATTTTTACTGCGGGAAATATTGATTTTAAAAATAGGAGAATAATTAGTATTGTGGGAACGAGGCAGATTACTTCTTATGGAACAGAGTTTTGCCGAAAGTTAATTGAAGATCTAGCGCCTTTAGATCCTGTGATTGTAAGCGGATTTGCCTATGGAGTTGATATCGTTGCTCATCAGGCAGCAATGGATTATAATCTTCAGACGATTGGTGTTTTGGCTCATGGCCTGAATCAGATTTATCCCAAATCTCATAAAAAGTACATGTCCAGAATGGAAGAAAACGGTGGTTTTATAACAGAGTTTTGGAGTGATTCTAATCCAGATAAAGAAAAGTTTGTTCGTCGAAATCGTATCGTAGCTGGAATGACTGAAGCAACAATTGTGATCGAATCTGCCGATAGAGGCGGATCACTCATTACAGCAAATATGGCAAATGAATATAATCGTGATGTATTTGCTGTGCCAGGAAGAGTCACAGACAAGTACAGTCAAGGTTGTAATAGTCTAATTAAAACACAAAAAGCAAACGTCTTAACCAATGCTGCCGATTTGATTTATATGTTAAATTGGGATATCAAGGAAAAGCCAAAAACAATTCAGAAACAGCTTTTTGTTGAGTTAGAACCTGAAGAGCAAAAAGTATATGATTTTCTTCAATTAAATGGAAAGGAATTACTTGATAGTATTGCAATTCAGTGTGATTTCCCAATTTTTAAAATGTCTTCTATTTTAATCAATATGGAATTGAAAGGTGTTATAAGACCACTTCCTGGAAAACTTTTTGAAGTAATTTAACGCAGAAAATCTTATTTTTATTTTTTAGTGAAATGTTTATACAATCGATATAAAATGTAAATCAGAAGTAATCCAAAAATGATATTTAGGATTTGAAATAAAGAGGGTGGAACGTCGTAGTTTTCAATATATTTATCCATCTTTTTTTTATTTAAAGGATTAATTTATATCAAGTTACGAAAAAATATTTGCCTTGAAATAAAAAACGTTGACCAATTTTAAATTGATCAACGTTTTGTTTTGATGTGGAAGTGAATTAAGTTTTATTTTCCAAAACCAAGAACTTCTCTCACTTTTGCTAAAACGCCATCAGCAATAACAGAAGCTTTTGAAGCACCTTTTTTCAATAAAGCATCTACTTCTTCCAAATTGTTGATATAGTAATTATATTTCTCTCTTTCTGTTTTGAATTTTTCTGTAATTAATTCAAACAAAGCTTGTTTCGCATGACCATAACCATAATTGCCGCCTAAATAGTTGGCTCTCATTTGGGCAATTTGTTCTTCGTTCCCTAGCAAAGAATAAATAGCAAATGCGTTACAAGTATCAGGATTTTTTGGATCTTCAAGTGGAGTACTATCTGTTTCAATACTCATGACTTGTTTGCGTAATGCTTTATCATCCAGAAAAATATTAATGATATTATTGGCAGATTTACTCATTTTTCCTCCGTTTGTTCCTGGAATCAACATAATATTTTCCTGAATTTTTGCTTCAGGAAGAACAAACGTTTCACCCATTTGGTGATTGAAACGAGAAGCCACATCGCGCGTAATTTCTAAATGCTGTAACTGATCTTTTCCAACCGGAACAAATTCAGCATCATACAATAAAATATCGGCAGCCATTAACATCGGATAAGTAAAAAGACCAGCGTTAACATCGTCTAAACGATCTGCTTTATCTTTAAACGAATGTGCTAAAGTCAATCTTTGAAAAGGGAAGAAGCAGCTTAAATACCAAGTCAATTCAGTAGTTTGAACCACATCAGATTGTCTGTAGAACGTTACTTTGTCTGGATTTAAACCACACGCAAGCCAAGCAGCTGCTGTACTGTAAGTATTATCTCTTAAAGTTTTTCCGTCTTTAATCTGAGTAATTGAATGCAAATCAGCAATAAACAAATAAGATTCGTTTGCCGGATCATTTGATAATTCGATTGCTGGAATAATTGCGCCTAATAAATTTCCTAAATGCGGTGTTCCTGTGCTTTGAACGCCAGTAAGTATTTTTGCCATTCTCAATTTTTTACTAATTGCAAATGTCGGAATGTTTTTTTTAACCGCAAAGTTGGATAGGTTTTTCTTTATAACACAGAAAAGGAAGTGTTTTTTCCATAGTTTAGGAAGTTTAGCACTTTATTTTTAACGCAAAGAGCGCAAAGGATTTTCGCAAAGGAAGGAAGATATGTTTGTCTTTAACTTTTGCTTTGCCATAAGTTCACAAAGCTTTATTAATAATTGAAAATTCCTTTTACACCAAATAAATGATATTGATATATTATAGGAAAATATTTATAAATTTACTAATTTTTAATATGTCAGAAAACGAAATATCAAATGTTGTAATTGGACTTGCCATTGAAATTCACAAAAAACTTGGACCTGGTTTATTAGAGAATGTTTATAAAGAATGTTTGTTTTATAAAATAAATCAGCGTGGCCTATTTGTTGAAAAAGAGAAAGCTTTGCCGTTAGTTTTTGAAGAAGTTAAGCTTAACTGCGGATATCGTATTGATTTACTGGTGGAAAACAAATTACTAATAGAAATAAAGAGTGTGGAATCGCTTACCCTTAACCATTTGGCTCAGACATTAACATATTTAAAACTTGGAAATTTTAAACTCGGCCTTCTTATAAATTTCAACGAAAGTCTTTTAAAAAATGGCATCAGAAGAGTTGCAAATAATTTATAGACATAGCTTTGTGAACTTATTGCAAAGCAAAGAAAACTTCTTAAACTTTGCGAAAATCCTCTGTGCTCTTTGCGTTAAATAATTGATCACACAAATTCTTGTTTAAAATTTATTTCCGTTTTATTACATTTGATTCTATGAAAATATTTAAAATTGCTTTTTGGATTCTTTGGCGCATTTGGTTTTACGTCTTAATGGCGGTTCCGATATTGATTATGCTGCCGTTTTTATTGATTTCTATTATCTCAGAAAAAGGATATCCGTATTTTTTTAAAATGGCTCGAATCTGGGCAAAATTTATCCTTTTCGGAATGGGCTTTTACTATACCGTTAAACGTGAAGAAAAGCTTATTAGAGGCAAAAGTTACATGATCGTGGCCAATCATACCTCGATGACGGATATTATGCTTATGCTGGCCTTAATTAGAAATCCTTTTGTTTTTGTTGGGAAAAAAGAATTAGTGAAAATTCCGTTATTCGGATTTTTCTACAAACGAACCTGTATTTTGGTGGATAGAAATTCTTCAAAAAGCAAAAATGAGGTTTTTAAAAGAGCGCAGAGTCGATTAAATCAAGGTCTAAGTATTTGTATTTTTCCTGAAGGCGGCGTTCCCGATGATGAAAGTATTTTGTTAGATGAGTTTAAAGACGGCGCTTTTAGATTGGCAATTGATCATCAAATTCCGATTGTTCCAATTGTTTTTCCAGATAACAAAGAACGTTTTTCGTACACTTTCTTAAGTGGAAGTCCTGGTAGAATGCGTGCGCGAATTCTTCCTTTTATAGAAACAAACGGTGTAACTATTGATCATAGAAAAGAGCTCAAAGATCAGGTTAGAAGTATAATTTATAATGGTTTATTAGATTTTCAAAAAACTAAATAGACCAACATTCTGTAAATTTAAAAGCCGGTAGATTGATTCAATCTACCGGCTTTTCTTTGAATTAAAAACCCCCTATTTTTATTCAAAAGTTATCTGTGAATGATCTTTTCTGAAATAAAACGTAATACTTTTTTAAATTTCAATTTGGTTTTTCTTCGGTTTTTATTGTACAACAATTCTATTTTTTCTTTCATGGTTAAAAATATTAATGGTTGATAATAAAGAGTTTAATAGTAACTCAAGTTAACGTCACATTAGTATAGATGAAGAAAAACAAAAAAGGTTGCGTGGGAAAATAAAAAAAGTAAAAAATATTTGATAAAATCCGTTAGTACCCAATTACTAACGGATTTTTGTTCAAATAACCAACCAATGTAAATTCTAAAAAAAACTCCAAATTGATGTATGGCTTATCAATTTTGAGACCTGCTTTTTTATAAAGATGCTGGTTTCTTAAAAAGGTTGCGTCTGATTTTTTATTTTTTTTGAAATAAAAAAAGCCCGATAGATTGTGAAAATCTATCGGACTCAGAAATAGTCTTTTTTGACTTATATGAGATTAAGCGTCAGCTAATTCTTTGATCTGTTCTTTAATTTTAATTTCCAGTTCTTCAGCAAGTTCTGGATTATCTTTAATCAAAGTTTTAACAGCGTCACGACCTTGTCCTAATTTTGTATCACCATAACTAAACCAAGATCCTGCTTTTTTAACGATATCAAATTCAACAGCTAAATCTAAGATTTCACCTGTTTTAGAAACTCCTTCTCCATACATAATGTCGAATTCGGCAGTTTTAAAAGGCGGCGCCACTTTGTTTTTAACAATTTTAACTTTTGTTCTGTTTCCAATTACGTTTTCACCGTCTTTAATTTGAGCAGAACGACGAATATCTAAACGAACAGAAGCGTAGAATTTTAATGCATTACCTCCAGTTGTAGTTTCTGGATTTCCGAACATAACACCAATTTTCTCACGCAACTGGTTGATAAAAAATACTGTACAATTTGTTTTGCTGATAGTTCCAGTAAGTTTTCTCAATGCCTGAGACATCAAACGTGCGTGAAGACCCATTTTAGAATCTCCCATTTCACCTTCAATTTCACTTTTTGGAGTCAAGGCAGCAACAGAGTCAATAACCACAATATCAATAGCTCCAGAACGAATTAAGTTTTCAGCAATTTCTAAAGCCTGCTCTCCGTTATCTGGTTGAGAAATGATTAAGTTCTCGATATCAACATTTAATTTTTCAGCATAGTTTCTATCAAATGCGTGCTCTGCATCGATGAAAGCAGCGATACCACCAGCTTTTTGAGCTTCTGCAATTGCGTGAAGCGTTAATGTTGTTTTTCCAGAAGATTCTGGACCATATATTTCAATAATTCTTCCTTTTGGGTAACCATTAACTCCAAGAGCTAAATCAACACCTAGTGAGCCAGAAGAAATCGTTTCTACTTCTACAATGGCTCTGTCGCCCATTTTCATTACGGTTCCTTTTCCGTAGGTCTTGTCAAGTTTATCAAGCGTTAATTGCAGCGCTTTTAATTTGGCTTCTTTGTCTGAACTCATTTTTTTAAATATCTAAATTATTATTTTGCCTTTGCGGATAAAAATAAGAAAATTCTTCCGTAAAAGTATTGATCTGTTTTATAATTTGTAAAATTACTTCTTTTTTCGAAGTTTGATTGTTCCAAATTGTCACAAAATCGTTCTATAGAAATAAAGCCTTTAATTCTGTAGCATCAGAAGGTTTTATCTTTCCTGCCAAAAGTAAACTCAATTGTTTGCGACGAAGAGCAGCATCAAAACGCTGAATTTCTAATTCGGTTTCGGGTACAATTGGTGGTACTTCAACTGGTCTTCCCGTATCGTCAACAGCGACGAAAGTATAAATGGCTTCGTTTGCTTTTGTTCTGTTTCCAGATTCGCGATCTTCTACCCAGACATCAATAAATACTTCCATTGAACTTTTGAAAGATCTAGAAACTTTTGCTTCTACTGTTACAACGCTTCCAAGCGAAATTGCTCTGTTAAAAGCAACGTGATTTACAGAAGCTGTCACTACAATTCGGCGTGAATGTCTACGGGCTGCAATACTTGCCGCGCGATCCATTCGGGCTAATAATTCGCCACCAAAAAGATTGTTTAAAGGATTAGTTTCGCTCGGTAAAACTAAATCAGTTAAAATAGTTAGAGATTCTGAAGGATGTTTTGGATTCATTTTTTTGAATATAAATTTGTTTTTTTGCCACAGATTATATCAGATTTTAATCTTTAAAATCTCTGGCTAATTTTAAAATATAATATCGGTTAATTCAACCAATAAACAGCTATTACAGCTGGTATGAAATAAATTACGATGGTTCTCGCTCCATCATAATCTTTTGCCAGTCTTTGTCCGAAAAGCATCATTAGCAAAGAAATACAAGAAAAAATGGCGCCATATAATCCAAATTCTCTTCCATTATTTGTAAATAATTGAATTCCTCCAACAACACATAAAATTCCAGAAATTAATTCTACAATTAAAAGATGCATTAATGCCAACGGAACGTGATTTTTTAATTTCGTTTTAGAAAAATGTTCTTTTAGCCAAGTCACATTATCATTCCAATAAAATATTTTTTCATAACCTGACTGTAAGAAAGTTAAAGCTAGAAAAGCTAAAATTAAGATGGAGGCAACATTGTTCATTTTGAAGTTTATTTTTTATGAATTAAACGAGTTAATTTGATCGATAAATCGGTTAGGATAATTTTTGCATTTCCGTTTCTTTCAATGTGATACATCGCATCTGAAAGTTCTTTGAATATTTCATGAATATTATTTCCATTGACAAACGGAGCAAAATTTTCGAGTTTAAATTTGTCTACTTTCGGCTCAATGTAAACCAGACTTGACGCTTGGTAATTTAACATAAGTGCTTGTCGGAACATTTCGATACAGTATTGGATAAATTTTTTCTGGCTTTCGCGTCCAAGCGTTGCAATTTGCTCACTCCAGGAAATTAAATCCTGAATGGCTGCAGCATTTCCTTTTGCTCTAAAAGCAGCGCGCACCCAATTGACAAACCATTGTTCAAACGGAAGATCATCGTCATCTTCTTTCAACAAATGCAAGGCTTTATTGAAATTGCCTTGTGCCTGATGAGCAATTTTTTTGGCCAGATTCGGATCTGTATTTTCTTGCGAAACCAAAGCTTCGGCAATTACTTTTTCCGGAAGTCCGTTAAAATGAATTACCTGACAGCGTGAACGTATGGTTTGGATAATATCTTCTTCATTTTCAGAAATTAGAATAAACATCGTTTTTTCTGAAGGTTCTTCTAAAAGTTTTAAAAGTTTATTGGAAGCCGCAATATTCATTTTATCGGCCATCCAGATAATCATGATTTTATATCCGCCTTCATAAGATTTTAGGGCAAGCGATTTTAAAACTTCCTGTGCGTCTTCAACACGAATTTCTCCCTGTTTGTTTTGCACGCCAAGAATTTTGTACCAGTCAAACAAACCTCCGTAAGGCATTTCTTGGATGAAGCTTCGCCAGTCCTGAATGAAATCTAAACTTTTCGGTTTTGTTTTAACATCTTCGGTAGTAACTGTCGGATAAATGAAATGAAGATCGGGATGTGAAATATTGTCAAACTTGAGATTGCAGGAATCGTTTCCGTTTGAATTTTCATCGCCTGTGTTGCCGCATAAAATATATTGGGCATAAGCAATGGCAGTGATTAACGTACCGCTTCCTTCCGGACCAACGAACAATTGGGCATGTGGAATTCTACCAGAAGCAGCACTTTTTGTCAAGTGGCTTTTGATGTAATCTTGACCTAATATTTGAGAAAATTGCATGGAACAAAGATAGAAGAAAATGATGTAGTCAAAAATTTTCCAGTTAAAGATTCTGTGTTACTTAAAATTTTGAAAATTAAAATGCTTTTTCAAGTTTTTTTTAGTTCATCTTCAACACAATTTTGTTAATAAATGGCTCAAGATGAGCAGATATCAAGATGTTTTTGTTAATATTTTTTTTCGATAGAGCACTAAACGTAAGTTTTTTTTTATTATTTAAAAGAAAGAATTCGATTTATTTATGGCGATAATCTTACGTATTTGATTTTAACGATTTTAACAAAAAGCACGTTAAAACGCACATTTTCTCGACATAAGACTGATTTTTAAGGTTTTTTTAAGGTTTTTTTTTGAAAAAATAAACCATTAAAGTTGGAGTTTAAGTTAATTTCTATATTTTTGTTTTTATCAACAACCAATTATAAATAAGAATCTATGAAAGGGAAAATTACTCTGCTAAGTGCACTTTTTATCTTAACTACTGCAGCCGTTTCGGCACAGGCTAAAAACGCGCCAAGAAGTATTATTAGTACAACAGCTCTTATTCGTAAATACCATGATCAAAAAGAATTAAGTGGTATGCAAAAAGGGGAACTTTTAGAGCTATACATTGAGCGTATCAAAGTTTTAGTGAAAACGCTTCCTTACATTGCTTTGGTAACAAAACCTGGCGTTACTATGGCCGACCTTGGTATTCCAGACGATAACGATCACAAAAAAGTTTTAGATGCTCAGGCAGTTGGGACTTCAACTTTCTTAGATACTACGGTAGATTTTCAAAGAAAGATGATGCCTTACTCTGACAAAGGAAATTTAATTGCGGCTATTTTATTTTACGAAAGTACATTGAAATCATTACACGAGTTCAACGATTTGAACGAAATGTAATAAATGATTAATTTTTTTTAAAACCTTTTTCAAAGTCTTTACGTAGATGGATAAAATCTAAGTGAATGCTTTTAAAAACAAAATAAAAAAAAACTCATTCTCGAGTATTCTGATTCAGAAAACTCGGGAGGAGTTTTTTCATTTACGCATACCCAAATTATTTTTAAACCTAATACCCCCTTATCATGAAAAAAATTACTCAATTAATCTGCGTTCTTTTGACAGTTACGAGTATGAGTGCTCAACAAGAGAAAGGAATTATGGGCTACAACAATTGGTTGAATAACTGGACCGAATTTAAGCCTAACAAAGTGGACTATGGAGAAGCAAACCAAATTTTGGCAGGAAACATTTCTGTTAATACTAAATTGCTGAAAAGAAATATCTACGTTTTGCAAGGAAACGTATATGTTACAAACAATGCTGTTTTAACTATTGAACCAGGAACTTTAATTATTGGTGATTTCGAAACAAAAGGAACATTGGTAGTTACAAAAGGTGCGCAAATTATTGCAGATGGTTTAGAAACAGATCCAATCGTATTTACTTCAAACCGCAGCATGAAAAAAGCTGGAGACTGGGGTGGAATTGTTGTTCTTGGAGATGCTCCAATTAACAAATTCGGAAACGTAGGTTCTTACAACCTTGATCTTGATCCTACTCTTACTACTTATGGTGGAGACAATGTTGCATCAAACTCTGGAATTTTAAGATTTGTTAGAATCGAATTCGCAGGTAAAAAAGTGAAAGGTGCAGATACTTTTAATGGTTTAACTGTTGCTGGAGTTGGTAGCAAAACAATTATCGACAACGTAATGGTAAGCTATTCTGGAGGTGATTCATTTGCTTTCTTCGGTGGCGATGTGAATGCTTCAAAATTAGTTTCTTATAAATCTATCAACGACGACTTTAAATTTACACAAGGTGTACAATGTCGTTTATTCAACTCTTTAGCAGTTAGATCTTCTTACTTGTCTAGTAACAAAGACGGATCTCGTTGTATGGAGGTGAAATCTTATGAGAAAAAGAATGAAACTGACTTTACAAAAAAACAAACTCTTGTAGCTGCTACAAATATTACTATGCTTAATGACAGTGAAAATATCAAAGCTGATATCCAAGCTGGTTTAGTTAAAGAATGTGTTTATGTTGCAGAAACAGCTTCTCTTGAATTAAAACGTAGCGTAATCTCTGGATTTAATCCTGCTGTTTTATTAGACAGTAAAATTGAGATCAACGATGCTAATCTTAAGAAAATCAAATTTGAAGAAATGTACTTTAACTTATGTAACGGAAACATCTTTACAGAGTACAATTCTAACAATGAAGATTTAGAGAGCTGGTATGGAAATAGCGTATTCTTTAACGTTTATTCTCAAAGTAGTAACAATGAAACATTCATTGATATTGCAAATCCTAAAAAACCAGATTACAGATTACAGTTAGGAAAAATCACGGCTTCAAGCGGCAAATAGATAAATAGATTTCGATTTTTATTTCCACGCGTAAATTTTATTAATAAAGTCCCCAGACACAATTTATGTACGTCTACAACGGACCCAAATAAAGATCAAAACATAATGGTATCTACAAGAAAATATTTTTTTAATATAATATTTTTGATTGCGCCTATTTTAACAGTTTGTGCCCAGAATACAGCAGAAAAATCTACTAAAGCTGATTCTGATAGTTGTACAACGTTTATTAGCGTAAATCAGAACAATACAAATAATGCTGTAGTAAACAGCAGTTCAGACAATATTAATCAGTTTATAGTAGGGATGTCCACCCCCAAGGACAGCCTTACTATAGCAGCTGAACCCAATACAGTATCAAACGATTGTAAAGAAGATTCATCTCTTACAGCAACTTCGATTCTTGCAAAAGATATTATCGAAAACTATAAGTATGATTTTTCAGAAACATTCATAGATATTTTGTTTTTTGAGCGTATAGATTTAGCCAGAACACGCACTATATGATTCAAAAAATTACTTTATCTTTTTTAAAATGTTTACTTTTATTTGGCATACTTTTTTTTGCTGAATCAAAAGGATATGCCCAGACAATTGTACCGCAGAATCTTGGTTTTCCAAGAATGTGTGCTGGTCTAATTGTCGAGGGCAAACCTTTTAATGAATATAATGCTACTTTTAGTTATGTCGATTTCCCGGCTGGAACTACTTTTGAAGTAGAACTTTCAGATGATTTAGGCAGCTTTACCTCTCCAATTGCAACTACAAAGATTTCAGTTTCTGATAATCCTACTGCACAACAACAAACGATAAAATTTTCTATTCCAACAAATTTAAAGGGATCAAATACTTATAGCCTTCGTGTTAAAAGTGTTGGATCTACTGTTGCTTTTAGTACCAGATTTAGAAATTCTGATGGAGTAACATCATTTCCAATTTACTATCGTACATATGTAGATTCTTTCTTCATAAATAATAAAACTGCAACAGCTTCATTTTGTGCTGGTGGTAGTTTAACACTTGCAATAGATCCTGCTTCAGCAGAAAATCCTTCAACGCCTTTAGCCTTTTCTAATTTAAAATATAAATGGTTTAAAGACGATGTATTAATTTCTGGGCAAACTGGAACATCATTATCAGTAAATGCTGCTGGTATTTATTTTGCACAGATAGATTATGGTGGTTGTCTTGATGAAAACTTTAGTTCAAACCGTGTAACTGTAACCTCCTCAAGTGGAGGTTCTGGCGTTACTATTAGTTCTAGTTTAGGAAACCCATTTTGTGCAAGCGGATCAGGAACGGTTTTAACGGCAACATCGGCAAACAAATACCAATGGAAAAAAGACGGAACTATTATTACTGGTGCAACCAATAGAACTTATTCAACTAATGAATCTGGAGTTTATTCTGTAGATGTTGATTTTGGAGGTTGTAATGCTACAGGAACAATCGATCTTAAAAGTAATGGCTTTGATGCCAGTATTGATGTTGAAGATGGCTACAAATTAAGTGAAGGAGAAACTTTAAACGTAAATATTACTACAGATGCTGCGGCCCCAACTTTTGAGTGGTATTTAAATAATAATCTTATTTCTGGTGAAACCGGAAGTTCGTATGTAGTTTCTGTTAAAGGGAATTATAAAGTAAAAATTTCTCAGGTATCGGGATGTACTGCAAGCCAAGAGTTTTCATTTAGAATTAATGGAGAGTCTGGACCTTCAAGTGTTATTCCGAATATCATAAAATTAAGCGGAATGAATCCATATTGGAATATTCCTGATGAATACAAAAATGCCTCAACCAAAGTAATGATCATCAGTTCGAATGGAGATATGGTTTTGGATGTTGTAAATTATCAAGGCGATTGGCCTCAAAACAATATAGATTTTAAAAATGTAAATCCCGTTTATTACTATGTCATTCAGTCGGACACAGGTGAAAAAAAAGGATCAATAACTGTTATAAAATAATATGAAGAAAATCCTACTATTCATCACTTTATTTTACGGTTTATCAAATGTACTCTATGCTCAGGATGGTTCTGAGGATGGAGTTGTTTCGTTTTCATTACCTATCAGAAATTCTTTAAAGTTTAATAGATATATAATTAACCCGGCGTTTAGTTTTGTTCGCGAATCAAATCCGTATATCAGCTTTTATAACAAAAGACAATGGGTTCAGTTTGATAATGCACCACAAAGTTATTTGTTTAATTATTCAGGACGTTTTAGAGAGAATGAAGCTTTTGCTGCAGGTCTTTTTCAACAGAATTACGGATTAATGACAGTATTTGGAGCTATTGGAAACTTTGCTCATAATATTGTTTTAGAACAAGACAGTAATCTGACTTTTGGTTTAAACGTTGGTGTTTACCAAAGTGGATTAAATACAGGAAAAATCATTTCTGATGATACTACTATCATGCAAGGAGATTTTCCAAAGAGCACCATGCTGACAGTAAACCCTGGGATTAACTACGGTACAGAATTTTTAGATTTTGGATTAGCAATTAACAACTTAGTGTTATACAATTTCGGATCTGGAATGGTAAAAGAAGATCCAGAAAGAGCAATTCAATTGCATGCAATGTATACGGGGTATATTGACAGTTACGGTTTTTTTGATAGAAGTAAATTCTCTGGAATTGTAAGAACAGAAATTAAAAAAGACAAAACAGTTATTTCAGGTTTGGCAATGCTTGCTCTTCAGCAAGGTGTTTGGGCTCAGGCAGGATATAACACATTATACGGTGTTTCAGCAGGACTTGGAATCAATATTTCGCCAAGTATTGCTATAGAATACAATTACGAAAGAGGAATGGGCAATTTCTCTAATATGGGTGCATCACACGAATTCGCTATTGCCTACAAATTCAAAAATAGAAATTATTATTACGGAGATGATGATGAAGGATCGTTAATTGATCCGGCTAAACCAAAACGAGTTCCAGCTAAACCAAAATCAGAAGCAACTCAGGTTAACAGAGCTGAAGTAGCAGAACAAAAAAGACTAGCAGCAGACGCAAAAGCAAAAGCCGATGCAGAAGCAAAACAAGCAAGACTAGCTGCAGCCGAAAAAGTTAAGGCAGATGCCGAAGCAAAAGCGAAAGCTAAATTAGAAGCAGACAATAAAGCTAAGGCAGACGCTGAAGCTATTAAAATAAAACTTGCTGCAGATGCAAAAGCGAAAGCCGATGCCGCCGCTGCAGCCAGAGCACAAGCCGCAACAGCAAACAGAGCCGTTGCAGAAACACAAAAAACACAAGCACAATTAGCGGCTGATAAAGCCAGAGCTGATGCAGAGGAGCGCAGAATAAAACTGGCTGCCGATAACAAAGCCAGAGTAGATGCTGCAGCTGCCGCAAGAGCAAAAGCTGCTGCAGATAAATCTGAAGCTGCTGCACAAAAAACACAAGCACAATTAGCAGCAGATAAAGCACAAGCTGATGCTGAAGCAATGAAATTGAAACTTGCTGCAGATGCAAAAGCTAAGGCAGATGCCGAAGCATTACAAGCAAAATTAGCGTCAGCAGATAAAGCAAAAGCCGATGCAGAAGCTGCAAAAGCTAAAGCAGCAGCAGCAAATGCAGCTGCACCAACACAACAAAAAACAGCTTCACAGCTTGCAATAGAAAAAGCAAGAGCAAATGCTGAAGCAGCAGCAAAACTAAGATTGGCAGCTGCTGAAAAAGCAAAAGCTGATGCGGAAGCAGCAAGACAGGCAAGATTAGCGGCTGCAGAAAAAGTGAAAGCCGATGCAGAAGCTGCAAGATTAAAATTAATAGCAGATAATCAAGCAAAAGCTGATGCTGCAGAAGCAAAACGTAAAGCCGATGCAAAAGCCAAAGCAGAGGCGGCAGATATGCAGTCAATATTAGCTGCAGATGCAAAAGCAAAAGCAGATTCAGATGCTTTACAGGCAAGATTAGCTGCAGAAGCTAAAGCTAAAGCTGCTTCAGAAGTTAAAACTAAAGCTTCTATTGATGCGGCAAACAAAGCTAAACTTGCCGCTGATGCCAAAGCAAAAGCTGCAGAAGAAGCTGCACTTAAAGAAAGATTAGCTGCTGAGGCAAAAGTGAAAGCAGATGAAGAAGCAAGACAAGCTCTTATCGCTGCTGAAGCAAAAGCAAAATCTGATGCAGAAGCTTTAAAATTGAAACAAGCTGAAGAGGCTCGTCAAGCACAATTAGATGCTGAAGCAAAAGCCAAAGCAGATGCAGAAGCGCTTCAGGCTAAACTTGTTGCAGATGCCAAAGCGAAAGCCGATGCAGAAGCTGCAGCAAAAGCAAAATTAGAAGCAGAAAATAAAGCTAAGGCAGATGCCGAAGCTCAACAGGCGAGATTAGCTGCAGAGGCTAAAGCCAAAGCAGATGCCGAAGCTGAAAAAGCAAGATTGGCTGCTGATGCAAAAGCAAAAGCTGATATGGAAGCTTTACAAGCCAAGTTAATTGCTGATGCAAGAGTGAAAGCTGATGCAGAAGCTACAGCGAAATTAAAAGCGGAAGCTGAAGCGAAAAAATTACAAGAGGCAGAAGAAGCTCGTCAAGCGAAATTAGCTGCAGATGCAAAAGCAAAAGCAGACGCCGAAGCCTTAAAAGCGAAACAAGCTGCTGACGAAAAAGCAAGAGTTGAAGAAGAAGCTCGTCAAGCGAAATTAGCTGCAGATGCAAAAGCGAAAGCGGATGCAGAAGCACTAAAAGCAAAACAAGCAGCTGACGAAAAAGCAAGAGTTGAAGAAGAAGCCCGTCAAGCGAAATTAGCTGCAGATGCAAAAGCGAAAGCGGATGCAGAAGCACTAAAAGCAAAACAAGCTGCTGATGAAAAAGCAAGAGTTGAAGAAGAAGCTCGTCAAGCAAAATTAGCGGCTGATGCAAAAGCAAAAGCAGATGCAGAAGCACTTCAGGCTAAATTGGCGGAAGAAGCGAAAGCGAAGGCTGATATGGTTGCATTACAAGCTAAATTATTAGCTGATGCAAAAGTAAAAGCAGATGCAGAAGCTACAGCGAAAGCAAAAGCAGAAGCCGAAGCGAAAAAATTACAAGAGGCAGAAGAAGCTCGTCAGGCGAAGTTAGCTGCTGACGCAAAAGCAAAAGCAGATGCTGAAGCGAAAAAACTTCAAGAAGAAGAAGCTCGTCAAGCGAAATTAGCTGCAGATGCAAAAGCCAAAGCGGATGCTGACGCACTAAAAGCGAAACAAGCCGCTGACGAAAAAGCGAGATTGGCAGAAGAAGCCCGTCAGGCGAAGTTAGCAGCTGATGCAAAAGCTAAGGCAGATGCAGAGGCTCTTCAGGCAAAATTGGCTGCAGATGCTAAAGCTAAAGCTGATATGGAAGCGCTTCAGGCAAAATTATTAGCAGACGCAAAAGCCAAAGCAGATGCTGAAGCAACAGAAAAATTAAGAGCTGAAGAAGAGTCTAGACAATTGAAAGAAGAAGAAGAACGTCAAGCAAGATTAGCAGCTGAAAAAGCAAAAGCAGATGCAGAAGCAGCAGCTCTGGCAGCAAAAGCTAATGACGAAACTGGAAAAGCAATTGAAAGTTTAACGAAATCAGTTGAAAATACAAGTAAAATCCAAAGTGATTTATTAGATCAGTTTAAAGCAACAGTTGCCAACAAGCAAAAAGATTTAAATGATTTAAAAGAAGAGAATGATTTAAGTGAAAGAGGAATTTATAGAGAGCCAAAACCATTCAAAAGTGTAGCGGCAGAAAACAGTCAGATTGAATCACTAAAAGTTCAGATTGCCGATGCAAACAAAAGCATGAAGAATGAGATTGATAGATTGACGGCTTTATACAATGACAGACTTAAAAAGTTCCCTAAAAATGATCCGTTAAACAAAGCGTATCTGGATAAGATAAACGAATTGAAAGCGGCTCAGTTGAAAATGGAAAGAGATGGAGCAGCTTTAATTGCCGATTTGGAGCGTATCAAAGCAGAAACAGAGATTGAGCGTAAACGTAGAATTAAACGTGCCGCTTATGAGAATGATCAAGGAAGATATGCACAAGACGTTGCCGCTCTTAAACGTATTAAAGAAACAACGAAACTGAGTAATACAGCATTGACAGCAAATGATTTTGATTTTGGAGAAGAGCAGTCAAACATGCAGATTATCAAGAATATTAAAAACTCTGATAATGGTTATTACTTAATCGTAGCTGTCCACAATAGTGTTGAGAAACGTGATGAATTCTTAACTAAAGCGGTAGCAGCAGGACGTACAGATATTAATTTCTTTTATAATGTGGCGACAAGTAAATATTACATCTACTATGAAAAGTTCGATGGTTTACAAGAGGCAACAAAAGCATTAGAATCAAAAGGAAATAAACCATACAACGGCAAAATGGCCATTGTGAAAGTGGAGAATTAAGATAAAAGTAAGTTTCTTGTGGCTAAGAGAAACTCCAAAATAAATGTTATAAAAATGAATTTCTTTATTCGCTAATGCCCCTTAGAGAATAAAATTGAAGTAACAAAAGATGATTATGAAAAAACCTACTATTTTAAAAATTGCGTTATTGCTGTTTGTATTACTGCAAGCTGATATAGCATCTTCACAGGTCTATAAAACCTTTAGCAGAGAGAAGCAAATGCAGCTTAAGGGAGATATTATTACGATAGGTAATAATATTCTAAACAGAAGAGAAACCAACAGCAGAGGTGTCGTGATTAAAACTCCTAACGATCCTTATACTGACAATGGTTTCAATGGAAATTTTGATATGTACTATGTAAATATTGATAATGGTAGGACTCCAGGAATATTTAGTTCGAGTAGTGCAAAACTTACAATTCCAAGTAAATCGGCACAACCCTGTTATAGAGTGGCGTATGCAGCACTATACTGGTCTGGGATCTTAAAATCTCCAGCAACCAGAACGAATATAAATAAGGTTAAGCTGAAGGTGCCTGATGCTACAGCTTATGTAGATATTACGGGTACGCTTATTCATGATATTACTCGATCTGCTGATGGAATTAATCCTGATAATACACAAGCTTATGCTTGTTTTGCGGATATTACGAATTTTTTAAACGCGTCAAGTCCAAATGGGGAGTATACAGTAGCGAATGTTATAGCTACTGAAGGGCCAACACGTACCAATGGAGCAACAGGTCTTGCCGCAGGATGGTCGATTTTTATAATTTATGAGGATTCTACTTTACCAACAAAAGCGATCTCGTCTTTTAATGGTTTTGCAGCTATGGGAAGTAATGATAACCCACTTACCACTACTATTTCTGGTTTTACGGCTATAGACAAGGGACCAGTTACAGGAAGGTTAGCTTTTGCCGCGCTTGAAGGAGATAGAGGATATACACAAGATTACTTAGATATTAATGGTACTAGGATGACTCCAAACTCTAGACCTAAATCTGGTAGAAATGATAACTTTTTTACGAGTACTATAGATTATTTGGGTGTACCTTTTGTAGATAGGAATCCAGCAAGTACAAATACTTTAGGTTTTGATTCCGGGGTTTTAGAAATTGGCGATGGAATACTCAAAAACGGGGATACGTCTGCCCGTATCACTTTAGGTACAGGATCAGATGTATATATTTATTATTTTACTGCTTTCTCTATTGATATCATTGCTCCAAAAATTGTTTTGAAAAAGGGGGTGTATAATATTGCAAATGAAGATGCCAGTGGTAAGGATGTAAAATTAGGCGATCAGCTTACGTATTCTTTAAAGTTTAAAAATGAAGGAAATGATAATGCTACTTCATTTACAATTATAGATAAGCTTCCAGATAATACAGATTTCGTTTTTCCAACAGATCTTATAAAAATGCCGGGAACATTACCAATCCCTACTACAGCAGCAGGAAATCAATATGTAAAATATGATACTGCTACTAGAACGTTAACATTTACAATTCCGAATTCTTATGTTACTTTTAAACCTGTAACAGCAGAAGAAGAAATTAAATTTAGAGTAACGGTTGTAAATGATTGTGAGAAATTAACAAATGCTTGTTCTAATTTAATTCAGAATACTGCAGAATCACATTATTTTGGAGATCTTGGCGGTAATACAACAGATTTCGGAGATAAGAGTTATGCGAATACAGCAGGCTGTAATTTGATTCCACAGTCAACGAACTTTTTAGTTGGTATAGAAGATTGTAGAAAAAGAAGCGTATATATGTGTACAACAAGCAGAGAAATTTCGGCTTCAGGAGGATATGCGTCTTATTCTTGGTCTAAAAATTTATCTGGTACACCAGTAATTGGTACAAACCAAAAATTAACAGTTACAGAACCAGGAACTTATTATGTTCATAATACTGCTAATGCTCCATGTCCCAATTTAGTGGAAGAGATTGAAGTATTAGGTGGTGCAGCAAGAGTAAATCCTGTGTTAGAATATGCAGACAATAAAGATGCGAATGGTAATGTGCCTCTTTGTCAAATTGATGGTAAAGCACTTCCAAAAATTTATCTTTGTGGTACCGATTCTTTTAAATTAATTGACACTCATATTACAGGGGCTACTATTCGTTGGCAAAAAACGGATTGTGTTAAACCAGATACTTTTTCTGATCTGTGTGCTTATGATGATGCAGCGTTATGTCAATGGAGAGAAATTGCAACTGGATCTATTTATAAAGCAGATACAGCAGGTTCTTACCGAGTAATCATTAATGCAGGAGGTTGTGAAAACACCTATTATTTTAATGTTTATAAAAGTATAGTTTCGGCAACCATAGCTAAAACAGATAAGGTATGTTATGGTAAAGGAACTATCACAGTTCAGAAACTAGACAACTATCAGTACAAACTGATTAATCTTTCCAAAAATAATGAAGAAACACAATATCAGGATAGTAATACTTTTGATGTTTGGGAAGAAGGAACTTATGTTGCTGTTTATAGATTAAAAAATGTAACAGGTACTTGTGAGTACAAAACAGCACAAGTTACAGTTGAGCATTTATTGATGAACACTAAGATTGAAAACAAAGATGCCCAGCCATTTTGTTTTGGTTCTAATGGTTCGATTATAGCAAGTGCTTCAGCAGGATTCACCAATTACTATTTTGAACTTCGTAATGGTGCAAATCAAGTACTTGAAACTGTTGGACCAGTAACAGATCGTATTAAAGAATTTTCGGTTGCTCCCGGTGATAATTATACAGTTGAAATTTATACAAAGGATGCCAACGGAAATAAGATATGTGCTGCAGCTGATAACAAGTATATCCAAAACCCATCTTCTGCAATTATTCCTGCCGTTTCTACGGTTTTACCTTTAACAGCATGTAGTGATGGAATGTATAGAGTAACTGCAACTGGAGGTAAACAAGGAAATTATGCTTATTTTGTAGATGGTTCAGCAACAGCTCAGGCTCATTCTGAAAATGATAATACAGTAGAAAATAGTATTCTTATTGTTGCAACTGCTCCTAAAACATATAAAATTACAGTTAGGGATCAAAACAATTGCGAAAAGACAATTGAGTTTACAGTTCCAAGTGTTCCTAAGCCTGTTTATACGGTTGTTCCAACTAGCAGTAAATGTTACGACGGAAGTTCAAGTATAAAAGTAGACGTAACAAATCCTAATGGTTATAAATTAGCTTATAGTATTAATAATGGTTTAAGTTATCAGGATAATCCAAACTTTTTAAACTTAGAGCCTGGAAATTATAAAGTAATAGTTAAATATAGCATTGATTATGCTATACCGCAATGGCCTTATAAAGCAACTAAAGATTGTTTTACTGATGCAGAAGATGTAAATATAACTGGTCCAACTTCTGCATTGACAGCTTCGGCTGGTGTTGCTGCTTTGGCTGGTTGTACAGATCCAGACGGAGATGGTGTTAAAGAAGGTGGAATAATCAGATTTAATAACGTAGAGGGTGGTGAAGAACCATATGAATTTAGTTTTAAAAATGGTGAACCTAATAGCTGGGGAACAGTTAGAGAAATAGCTGCTGCACCAGGTGATTATCAATTAGTTGTAAGAGACAAAAACCTTTGTACTTTTACAATTCCTTATACAGTAACCTTAGATGCTATACCTGCAAACCCAATTATTAACAAGGTAGATACTGTCTATGCTTGTGATGGAATAGCAACAAGTACGGTAACAGTTACAACTCCAGCACAAAGTGGAGAGACATCTTATTCATATGAGTATTATATGGATACTAAACCAAACGTACCTATTACAAGTAATGTATTTACAGGTGTTAAATCGGGAGATCACGAAGTTATAGTTAAATATAAGGCAACTCAGGTTCCAACTTACAGTAACTTATTAATTGAAGATTTCGGAAAAGGATCTTACACCACAACTCCGGGTATTAACCCAGGATATTGTTTTGAAGACGAAACATCTACACACTTAGCACCAGATTATAAATGTAATAGAGATGAGTGGATCAATGATGGAGAGTATGCAGTTGCAAGTTCAATCAGAACTAGATTTGATAATTCATGGATTGTTGCCAAAGACCATACAGTTCCACAACATCCTCTAGGAAGATTTTTATGTGTTAACGTTGGTGGTACAGCAGGTATTGGAGGTATTTTATACAGTAAACCTATTACTGATGTAATACCAAATCAGCCTGTAATTATTTCGTTATGGGCAGAAAACTTGATTGTGAAAACATCGACTTCTCATGCTGATCCAAAACTGACAATTCAGTTAATCAATAACTTAAATGGTGTTGGAGGAACAGAAACAATCGTTGCTACAACGGACACTAATAATCCTTGGGTTGTTCCAAAAACAGAACAATGGGAGTACAAAGAATTGTCTTTAGATCCTAAGGCTTTTAACAATTTAAGTTTTGTTATTAGATCTTACAGTAATGAGTTTAATGGTAATGACGTTCTTATTGATGATATCTGGGTTCGTCAAATTCCAGAATCATGTGGTGGAGAAACTAAAATTAAAGTTATTGTTGAAAGCGGTAAAGGTTTTGATGTATCTGAACCAGAAATTAATAATGTAACTTGTAACGGAGGTGATACAGGAAGTATCATTTATCAAGTTAAGAATTTTACGGGTAATTACGAGTACAAAGTGAACAATGGAAATTGGATCCCTTCTTCTTCAGCTACACTTACTCTTGATAAATTAACTGTTGGTAATTATAAAATTATTATCAGAAGTGATAGTACTGGAGCTTGTTCAGAATCGTTTGATATTGATATTACGGCTCCTACACCTGTAACATCAGTGGCTGCTGTAACAAAACAGCCAAC
Organism: Flavobacterium sp.; assembly: GCF_036405015.1. Taxonomy (GTDB): domain Bacteria; phylum Bacteroidota; class Bacteroidia; order Flavobacteriales; family Flavobacteriaceae; genus Flavobacterium. The sequence goes on from NZ_DASWYK010000213.1 coordinate 29,296, forward strand.
ATGTCTTGAGGGTGCGATTATTACCGCAACTGCAGGAGGTGGAAAACCAAATTATCAATATGAATTACGTCAGGGTACTAATATTATAATTCCATATCAACCAAATAATGTATTTACAGAATTAATTAACGGAGATAAAATTCCAGTTGGTACGTACAGAGTTTATGTAAAAGATTCAGGAGGATGTGAATCTGCAGCTTCAGATCCAGTAACAATTATTGCACCAGTTCCACCAAAAGCGATGTTGGCTTCAAATTCAGATTTATGTTATAATGCTGATAAAGCAACTTTGGTTGTAACTGCTTCTGATGGTAAATTACCTTATAGCTATAGTTTAGATGGTGGCAATGGACAAAATGATAATACATTTAAAGATGTTGGTCCTGGAACACATACTATTGTAGTTACGGATGGAAATGGTTGTACAGCTGAAATAAAAGATATTATTATTGCTGAACAATTATTTGCAAACGCAGAGGTTACTAAACCGTTGGATTGTACAAATTCGCCAGACGCGCAAATCACTATTACGGCAACTCAAGGAACTCCTGGTTACACTTACGAAGTATCAACTAACGGAGGTACATCTTTTGCACCGATCACATCTGGAATTTACCCTGCAACAGCTTCAGGATCATATATCTTTAGAGTAACAGATTCTAAAGGATGTACAGCACTTACTCCTGCAGTAACTGTTAATACAAAATTAGAACCAACAGCAACAGCAAAAGGAACAGATCCTAAATGTCATAATGGTACTAACGGAAGTTTTACTGTAACTCCAGAAGGAGGAAATGGTGCTTCTTATACTTATAGCTTTAATGGAAGCGCTACTTTTGGTACATCTCCGACACTTTCTAATTTAGGTGCAGGTACTTATACCTATCAAGTAAAAGACGGAAAAGGATGTCTTTCTCCAGTGTATGATATTACATTAGCAAATCCAACACAAGTTGTGGCTTCTGCTGACTTTACGCCTAATACAACTTGTAGTACTACAACTGTAATTACAGTTTCTGCTGTAGGTGGTACAGGAACGTATACCTATAGTTTTGGAGCTGGGAATACAACTTATAACGGAACAAGAACAATAACAGTTACAAATACAAGCAATGCTCAAACTATTACGTTCAACGTAAGAGATAGTAATGGTTGTACTGATACAAAAACGATTCCAGTTCCAGCATATAATCCGCCAACAGGACTTGATTTTTCTACACCAGCAGCTATTACTTGTAACAATACATCAACAAGTATTACTGTAACGTCTAAAGCTGGTGTTGCACCGTTTACTTATGCTGTAACAGCTGGTCCAAATTCACCAACTCAAGTCACTCCAGGTCAATTTACAGGATTAGTTCCTGGAACTTATACCTTTAGAGTTACAGATGCTAACGGATGTACAGTGTCAGATTCTAAAACAATTGATGCAGCACCGTCTATTACAGTTTCTGGTGGCTTTACTAATGAATTATGTTTTAATGCACACAATGGAACTGCTACATTCGATATTATTGGAGCAAGCAGTGTAGGTGCTTACTCTTATACATTCTCTCCAAATTCAGGAACAGTAACTCAACATGAAAATCAAGTAACTGTAACAGGATTGGCTCAAGGTACTTATACTTTAGTAGTTAAAGATAATGCAACTGGATGTACATCAAATACAGAGTCAGTAACGATTAAAGCCGCTACTCAAATTGACTTTACAGTTAATGCTTCAAAAATTAGCTGTCACAACGCTATTTCTACACTAGCGATCACAGGAATCACAGGTGGAGCGCCAGGATATACTTATGCTTTTGGACCAAGTAGTGCTACTGCTCCAACAACTGCTTATGGATCTACTTTAACAGTAGATACAGCAGTTTTAACAACAACAGTTGCTGTATATGTAAAAGATATTAATGATTGTGTGGTTAGAAAAACAGTTTCTATTGGAACAGAAGATGCTCCAGTAATGGATCCAATTGCTGCACAATGTTATACAGGAACACCAATTAGTGTGACTATAAGAGGTAGTTATGCTTTACCAGCAACTTTTAGTAAAGACGGTATTAATTTTGTGTCATCAGATACTTTCAGTTTAACTCCTGGAACTTATAAATTAACAGTAAAAGATAAATTTGGTTGTACTGATTTTATCGATTACGTAGTTCCTGAGCAATTAAGAATTATTCCTAAAATTGAAGAAAATACTACTTGTACAACATCAACTACAATTAGCTTAACTTCTAGTGGAGGTACAGGAACTCGTTCTTACGCCGTTTCTACAGATGGTGGATTAACATATAGTCCACCAATAGCAAGTCCTTATACTGCATTAGTAGCAGGAACTTATAAATTTAGAGTTAGCGATAGTGCAAACCCAACTTGTTACGCTTATACAGCAGATATTCCAATTGTATTACAACCGACTACTTTCGCAATTAATACAAGTAAAACGGATGTAAAATGTAACGGAGCTGCTACAGGAACTATCTCTATTTCAACAACAGCTGGTAAAGCTCCTTATACTTATAGTGTAACTAAAGCAGGTGTGCCAGTTTCTACAACTGCTTCGACTACAGGTTTAACAGCAGGAGTTTATGATATTGTGGTTACTGATCATATAGGATGTACGGGTACTGCACAGGTTACTATTTTGCAACCAGATTTACTTGAAGCTGATGCAACTATAGATCCATTTACATGTAGCCCTACAAATGCTAAAGAATCTAAAGATGTAACAGTTACAGTAACAGGGGGAGTAGCTCCTTATACATATAGTTTCAATGGAGGTTCTTATGGTGATGATAGTACATTTTCAGTTTCAGATAATGGAAACCCACAATCAGTTAGTTATTCTGTAAAAGATGCGAATGGTTGTACTACTCAAGTTAAAACAGTAGATATTTTACCTCTTAACCCTCCAAAAATTACGTCGGTTAATGCAAGTGTAATTTATTGTGATCCTATTGGAAGCAGAACCAGTACGGTTAAAGTTAATTTAACAACCGGAACTGGAACTGGAACGGTGGTTTATACGATTGTTTCTGGACCAACAATAAACACTACAGGAGCTACAGATGGTGAATTTACAGACCTTACTTCTGGTAGCTATGTTTTCAGAGTTACAGATGGAAGCGGTTGTTATGCGGATTTTTCTAAAAATATTCCAGCAGTCGTTGCTATTAGAGCTACACCAACTAAATTGAATGATGTTTATTGTAAAGGTGGTAGTACAGGAAATATTAGATTTAATGTTACAAACTTTACTTCAACATATAGTTATAAAGTTAATAGCGAAACAACTGTAACAGGAAGAAACGAAACTGTATTTACTTTGGCAAATCGCCCTGTAGGTGTTTACAATGTTGTATTTGTAGATGAAACTACAAATTGTACGGTTACAGAACGAGTAGAAATTTTTGAACCTAATGATCCTTTAGATTTAGTAATAGATTCTAATGTAAATTCAAATTGTGGTATAATTACTTCTACTGTAACAGTTCATGCTACAGGAGGAACAATAGGTTCAGGTTATCAATATGCTATTTTAGATGCAGACAATACATCTGCAACGCCAATCTATGGTCCAAATCCTGTATTTAATATCAATTCAAATTCAGGTGCAGACTTAAACTGGGTTATCTACGCAAAAGACGCTAATGGATGTATTGTATCTAGAAACGTTACAATTGCAAGAGATACACAGCCAACAGTTACTTTGGATGTTCCAAATCAATGTGATGCTTCTGGTAATTCATTCACAATTGTAGCTAGTGGAGCTAATGGAGTTGTACCTTATACATACACAATTAATACAGGAGTTGCTCCTAGTCCGGCAAATACATTTACTGTGGGAGCAGGAACTTATGTAGTAACAATTACAGACGCAAATGGTTGTACAAATACAGAAACAGTTACTGTAAATGATGCAATGATTGCCACTGCAGTTAGAAAAAAAGATCTTACTTGTACGGCGATTTCACCAACAGATGCAAGTATTGAGGTTAATGTAACAGGAGGAAATCCATCTTTTGGATATAGAGTAAGAATGTTGCCAGCAGCATTTACTGGAACTCCAATTCCTTTTACATCAACTAGATCTTTTGTTTATAGCACAGGAACAGCTGGAACATATGAGTTTGAAATAACAGATGGAAATAATTGTCCTAAACTAACGAATACAGTTGTTGTTAATCCTACTACAACTGTAACTGGAGATTATATCCCTACAAACCCTACTTGTAATGCAGGTACAGATGGTGTTGTTGAATTGCGTGGAACTGCTGGTGAAGGACCATTTAAATATAATTTTAACGGATTAGGATTCGGAGATAAATATATTTTTGGAGGCTTAACAGCTGGAAGTTACTCTTATACAGTTAGAGATGCTAAAGGATGTGAGTTTGATGGTACAGCTGTTTTAACTGAACCGGCTCCAATCGATGGACTTGTTGAGGGAACTCCAATTATTTGTGACCTTAATACATTAGGTACGTTTAAAGTAAGTGTAGTTTCAGGTGGAGTAGCTCCGTTTGTTTATACATTATATGATAGTAACCGTAATCAGTTACAGACATATACTGAAACTTCTGTGTCTCCAACGGCTGTTCACACTTTCTCAGGACTAAATTTTGGTTACTATTATGTTACAATAGTAGATGCTAATGGATGTAAATTTGAAACATCAAGACTTCGAATTGAAACACCTCCATATTTAAAAATTACAACAACAGCAGATTCTTTTAGTTGTGCTACAGGAGTTAATGTTACTGTTACCACAAGTGGAGGAGAAGGACCATATACATATTCTATTTTTGGTCAAGCTGAAACGGCTCCTATAGCAAGCAATAGTTATACATTTACTGGTTTAGCACACAATAGAACTTATTATTTGCAAGTAAAAGACAAGAATAACTGTATTTCTATAGCAGAAGAAATTACGCCTCCGGCACCTTCTAATATTAAAATTACAGGAACATCACAAACTGATGCAACTTGTGCAGGAAGTACAAATGGTATATTAAACTTTACTGTTGAGGATTATGATCCTACAGTAACGACTATCCATTATAGAATATTAGATGAATTAACACAATTGCCGCTTACAACACCAATTGAAGATGATTTAACTGGACCTGCAGGAGGACCTGTATCAGAGACTATTAATAATCTACCAGCGGGTAATTATACACTGGAAGTAACTGAAGTTGGTGGTACGCTTTGTTCAACTTCATATACATTTAGAATTGATCAACCAGCTCAACCTCTTAACTCTGTTATTACTAATCTAGTACCTGCAAATTGTAATAGTGGTGCTATTGTAACTATGAGAACAACTGGAGGTACAGCGCCATATTATTATGGTGTAGCAGTTTCACCTGCAATGCCAACAGATTTTACAAGTACAAATAATGTTATAGAATTAGATCCTTCTTCAGGAACAGATTGGAACATTGTAGTAAGAGATTCAAAAGGATGTGAAGTTGGAAGAGCACAAATAATTCCTGTAGATTCTAGTCCAGAAATTGATTTACAGATTGTGGATAGATGTGCTACTGAAGGTAATTTCTCAGTAAATGTTATCGAGACTACTGCAGGTAAAGGAGCTTATTCTATAAGTGTAGATAGTGATAATTCTTATTCACCTCTTACAGGAGGATTACCATATACTGTAACGAATCTGACTTCTGGTTCTCATAGAATTTATATTAAAGATGCTAATGGATGTGTTGATTTTGAAGATATAAACATTAATGCACCGCTTGATTTAAAGCCTGCTGTAGTTTCAACAGACCCAACTTGTACATCAGCTAATGGCGGTAGCATTACATTAACAACTACTGGTGGTACAGGTACTTATATTTATAGTATTAACGCTCCTGGCGCAAATGTAACAAATAATGTAATTTCAAATTTAGCTTATGGAAACTATATTGTTAATGTTAATGATGGTTTCTGTAATACTACAGTACCAGTTGAATTGAAAGCACCAATCCCAGTTACTTTTGATGCTGATGTAGTTGATGTGGCTTGTTATAATGGTGCTACAGGAAGTATTACAGTAAATTTACTTCCAGGAAACACAGAAACGCCATATACATATGCTATCGCATCTGCTACAGCTACTCCACTTCCTTTAGGAATTGTATTGGTAGGAAATAAATTTACAAATGTTCCACAAGGAAGTTATGCAATAACTGTGACTTCTGGAAAAGGATGTCCGACCACACATAATTATGATGTAGATCAACCAACTGCAGCAGTAGGTGCAATTGCAGCTGTTGATGCCTATAGCTGTAATCCTAGTAATACTGTACAACAAGCAGTTGTAAGAGTTACAGGTACTGGTGGATCAGGATCGTACAAATATAATTTTGATGGAGGAACAACTTATACTGACGATAATGAATTATTTGTTACTGATGATACAACAGTACAAAGGATTAATTATTACGTCATGGATAGTAATGGTTGTACTTACAGTAATTTTGTTGATGTTAATCCATATCAG
>NZ_DASWYK010000214.1:0-1567 GCF_036405015.1 Flavobacterium sp.
GACAAAAGCGATAAAGCTTTAACAGCGGAGCAACAAGTAAAATTAGAACAACTGACCAACAGGGTTGAGCAGATTAGAAGCATGGATAAAAGCACTATGAGTAGGGCGGAGAAAAAGGCTTTAAGATCAGAGCTTAAAGACATGAAAAAACAAGCAAATGCAATTAGCAACGGTGGTATTTACCTTTCAGTAACTGCTTTGTTAGTTATCATTATTTTATTGTTGATTCTTTAAGATTAACAATAATTATGAAAAGGCCCTCTTAGCTTTAAAGTTAAGAGGGCTTTTTATTGGATGTTTATTTTAAGATTACTTTTTGGAACTTGGACGTCTTTATTATAGAATTGTCTATAAACCGATTCGTTTCGCCATATTTTTATAGAGTCGTGAAATATTAATTCATAGAGCGCTTCGCTTAATTCTAAATACAGAACAAGGTGTAACGTTTGAAAATTTTTGCAGAAATGGCATTGCTTGCAGAACTAGTGTCGTACCCCTAAATAATTAACGAAAAACCCGAGTTGAACCACCGTCAGCCATTTTTGTGCAAATTTGTTGTCACCACTAGTGCTTTTTTAGAGTTCTATTGAAATATTGACTTTTCCGCCTAGACCTTTTTCAACAATGTCAAACAGAGTTTTTAAGGTCAGATTGCTTCCATTATTTTCAATTCTAGAAATATATTCGCGTTTTCTGTCGACTAGTTCAGCCAGTTCGGATTGGGTCAAATGTTTGTCTTCCCTTGCTTTACGCAAAAGCAAACCAATTTTGAAACTTTCAAAATCTCTTTCTAATTCGTCTCTTCGGTCGGTTCCCTTAATTCCGTAAACGTCGTTCTTGATTTCTTTCCAGCTTTTAGTTTCCATTTTTTCTTCCTTTTTGGTCGTGATATTCAGTCATTAATTTAAGAGCTTTTTCAATTTCATTCTTCGGAGTCTTCTGCGTTTTCTTCTGAAAGCCGTTCAGCAAAATAACAAGCTTTTCATTGTCGAAAAAACAGAACACACGCCAAATATTAGAACCTAATTGAATTCTTGCTTCATAAAGTCCATTAGTTCCTACCAAAAATTTAAGATAGTTTGAAGGAACTCTTTCCAGAGTTTCAATAGCTTCGATTGTTCTTGAAAATTTTGTCTTGAACCTTTTGAGGTTGAGATTTCAAGAAACTTTCAAAATAATCTTTATAAGCTATAACTTCCCTGACTTTCATTAACCAAAGGTAACTTATAAGTTACTAAAAAACAAAATAAATTATTAAGTTCCGTTGAGCGATTTTGCCTTTAAGTATTAGTGGTAACTTATATATATGCGTAGTTCTATCCACTCCACACAAAATATCAATGTTTCACCCCTGCCAAATCTTCCTTAACATGCTTATATTTAAAAATGAGCGGAAAAATAATTGCCAACAATAAAGCATAACCTGCGAAAGAAAACCAGATGCTTTGCCAGTTTCTAACGCCATCAACGGTGAAATGGTCAACCACCCAACCGCTTAAAATTCCGCCAAAAAATGCGCCCAAGCCATTCGTCATAATCATAAATAAACCTTGTGCACTTGCCCTTA
>NZ_DASWYK010000215.1:0-39581 GCF_036405015.1 Flavobacterium sp.
GATAACGATAACTTAACATTCAAAATCTTAAGCTCCATAATTGATTTTCAAAATTCCTAATTAAAATCTATCTTCGCTTTTTAATAAAATTCCAATTGATTAATTCCAAATTCCAATTTTCTCAAATCTAAAATCAGCAATCTAAAATCTAAAATAATTTAATGTCTAATAATCTTCTAGAAACTCCAATTGAATACTTAAAAGGCGTTGGTCCCAGTCGTGGTCAGCTTCTTCGTAAGGAATTGGGTATTCATAAATATGGAGATTTGGTTAATTTTTTTCCGAACCGATATATTGACAGAACGCGTTATTATAAGATTAATGAATTGCAGAATACGGGTTCTGAAGTACAGATTATTGGAAAAATAATCCACATTAAAACCGTTGAGTTCGCCAAAAACAAAAAACGTCTTGTGGCTACTTTTGTTGATGACACTGGACAAATTGATTTAAATTGGTTTCAAGGTCATAAATGGATTCGTGAAACCTTAAAGCTAAATGAACAGCTTGTTATTTTCGGAAAATGCTCTTTGTATGGAAGCCAGTTTAGTATGGCGCATCCAGAAATTGAATTGCTGAGCGAACACGAAAGAAGTTTACGTTCTGCCATGCAGCCTGTTTATCCTTCAACGGAGGCTTTAACCAATAAAGGAATTTCAAATCGTACCATCAATAAAATGATGGAACAATTGTTTCTGGAAACTCAGGCACTTTTTACAGAAACCTTTCCTCCTTTTTTAATAGAGGAATTAAAACTAATTCCGAAAAAAGCGGCTTTATTTAATATTCATTTTCCTAAAAGTGCCGATATTTTAGCGAAAGCACAATTCAGATTAAAATTTGAAGAATTGTTCTTTATTCAGCTTCAATTAATTACTAAAAACCTTATTAGAAAACATAAAATAAAAGGTCATCCATTTGATAAAGTGGGCGAACTTTTTAATGATTTTTATAAAAACCATCTTCCTTTTGATTTAACAAACGCTCAAAAAAGAGTAATCAAAGAAATCAGAACGGATATGGGAAGTAATGCCCAAATGAACCGTTTGCTTCAAGGTGATGTTGGTTCTGGAAAAACAATCGTGGCTTTTATGAGTATGCTTTTGGCTATTGATAATGGTTTTCAGGCTTGTTTAATGGCGCCTACCGAGATTTTGGCCAATCAACATTTTCTTGGTTTATCTGAATTTGCTAATACCTTAAACATCAATATCAGAATATTAACGGGTTCGACTAAAACTTCTGAAAGAAAAATTATTCATGAGGAATTAGAAAACGGAACGCTTAAAATTTTGATCGGAACTCACGCTTTATTAGAAGACAAAGTAAAATTTCAAAATTTAGGTTTGGCTGTCATTGACGAACAGCATCGTTTTGGTGTAGAACAACGTTCTAAATTATGGAAGAAAAATGATATTCCGCCACACGTTTTAGTGATGACTGCTACTCCAATTCCGAGAACATTGGCGATGAGTTTATATGGTGATTTGGATATTTCTGTAATTGATGAATTACCTCCAGGAAGAAAACCAATTCAAACTGTACATCGTTTTGATACCAACCGTTTGAAAGTCTGGAAATTCCTTCGTGATGAAATTGCAAAAGGCAGACAAATCTACATCGTTTATCCGCTGATTCAGGAATCTGAAAAAATGGATTATAAGGATTTAATGGATGGTTACGAAAGTATTTCCCGTGATTTTCCGCTTCCGCAATATTCGATTTCTATTCTGCATGGAAAAATGAAACCAGCAGATAAAGATGCCGAAATGAAACGTTTCTCTGAAGGAAAAACCAATATTATGGTGGCAACTACAGTAATTGAAGTTGGTGTAAATGTTCCAAACGCCAGTGTGATGATTATAGAAAGTGCCGAACGATTCGGGCTTTCGCAACTGCATCAGCTACGCGGACGTGTTGGTCGAGGTGCCGAACAAAGTTATTGTATCTTAATGACAGGACATAAATTAAGTACTGACAGTAAAACGAGAATGGAAACCATGGTTCAAACCAATGATGGTTTCGAAATTGCCGAAGTTGACTTAAAACTTCGCGGTCCCGGCGATTTAATGGGAACTCAACAAAGCGGTGTATTAAACCTTCAAATTGCAGATATTGTAAAAGATAGAGAAATCCTTTCTTTAGCTAGAAACTATGCTATGAAAATCTTAAAAGAAGATTCTGCATTACAAAAACCAGAAAATGCTATTCTAAGAGCAATTTTTATAGAATTGACAAAGAAGAAAAATATTTGGAATTATATTTCTTAGGAACAAAGTAACAAAGAAACAAAGGGACAAAGGTTTTAGCTTTATGCATAAAAACCTTTGTCCCTTTGTTACTTTGAACCTCTGTCACTTAAAAAAAAAAATATACTTCACTGCATCTCACTTTTTAAAAAGTTTCAATATTCAGGTGATTTAGATTTGTTGGGGGGCAAATTTTTGTTGAATATTTGAATGGATACAATGAAGCATATTTAAAAATTATTTCTTCTTTGGAGTGCTTTTATCAAACAATCCGCCGAATAAACCTTTACTTATTTTGTTTTTATCATCTTTACCAGTGGCAATTAAATGATCAATATATTCCATATAGGTTTTCTTTCTTTCTTCTAAAAAGCCTACGAGATATTCTTCAGAAGCATGAATTCCGCTGGTTTCTTCTATCTGGAGCAATTTCTTGTACAAAGGCTCAATAAATTTTACAATAATCTCATTTGGAACCGATTTTCTTGTTCCAAAGAAACCTACAATTTCACCGTCGGTATCGGCAATAATTTTAAAATCGGTTACAACCCAGTAATAGCGGCCTGTTTTGGCCATGTTTTTTATTATTACGTGAATGTTTTCACTCGATTTTATACTGTCCCATAAAAATTTAAAAATGACTTTGGGCATATCAGGATGTCGAACTATATTGTGCGGTTGACCGACAAGTTCGAACTCATCATAACCAGAAACATCTATAAAATCTTCGTTAGCATATAAAATGGTTCCTTTTTTATCAGTTTTACTAAGCAGTACTTTATTCTTATTCCAGTCTACTTCTCTGTCTGATGGCGTAGGGCGATTAATTCTGGTATCCATAAATTTTACATTTAAATTAATTTACAATTCAATTAAGCATATAAAATGCATCCTTAAACAATTTTTAATTTAATTCAATTTCCAAAACAAGAAGAATATTTCTGATTTTGTGAAAAACAATTCCCAATTCGCGTTCTAGCCATTCCGGAATCTCATTATTTACTACCAGATTAAGATTGTGAATATCATTAGTAATCTGAATCAGTTTTTTATATTGAAAATCTAGATTATGAACTTGCGAATTATCTCTGTAGCCTTTTAGAATTTCTGCAACTTCTGCTTCAAATTCTGATTCGGCTCCAATTTTATCGATTGAATTTAATGTTATGGTGTCACTTAAAAAATGGTCAATAGTTTTTTTCAAATTATGCAATGTAGGAACTGCAGTTGGTAAATCATGCTTAAACATACAACAGTTATAAAATTAGTATTTGGGGATTGGTACTTGTCGTAAAGAACTTAATTCCTACTGTTTGTCGACTTTACATGAATATCATTGACTAAGTCATCAATTTTTTTGGCACTTTCTCTCATCATTTCAAGATAAGTCAGCAGTTTATCATTGTCTGTATGTCCTTTTGAAACATCAATTAGTTTTAAGACCGAATTTACAGGAAGTTTTAAGTCTAAAGTTGTTCTGTGAACAAAATCATTATAATCTTTTGTAGCCGACATTGAGCTGTATTTTGCAGAAGCTAATTTCATGTTCTCTAATTCGTATTCATCAGAAATTTTTGAAATATGATTTTCACTATGTTCTTTAAAATAATACGCCCAATAACCATTCATAAAAAAAACAACTGTCGCCAGAAATGTGTGAATAATCAGGGTTTCTAAATCAAAAGTAACCTGAGAAAAATACACTTGTAATCCAGTTGCATCATTATAAATATAGTTTTGTAGGTAAGCCAAACCAGCGTGATGCAGAATTACTAAAAGAGCCAAGGGTATTTGCAACTTCCAGTTTTGATAAATAATTAAGATCGTACTGGCAATAAAAACAGTGAAATGCATTTCGAACATACCATGCATTTGGTAAATATATTGCGCCATAAATATTGACAGAACAACAGACAAGACGTACTGATAGAATTTCGAATTCTTTATAAAAAACTTAGCCGAATAATAAGCCAAAAGATTGAGCGTTCCCACTCCAACCCCAATTTCGAAAGTATCATATTTAAATGACAGTCCAATACCGAGAAGAAAATATACGGCAAGTACATAATTAATAATAGTATCTGACTTTTGAGTCATGGTAGACATAAAACTGTGCAGATAATCCTGTTCGTTTAAACTAGCTTTTGTTTTCATAGGTTTTAGTTTTTGGATTTTTGGAAAATAGATTTATTTAGTACAATTTGGTAACGAACATCCATATGCTTTCAGGGCAAAAGCATTAAAAGAAGGGTGATAATTTTTACGTAAAAGAGAATCAATCGCCATTTGAGCATAATTACTCTTAGCATCTGTACAATATCTCGTTTTATTGTAATTACCACGATAATACAAATTATGTGAAGGATCTAACAAAACCGCCTGAGGTGTTGAAAAAACTCCGCATTTATCTGCAATTGATTTCTCGAAATAAACAGGAATTTTAGCATCAAATTTTTCTTGGATTTCAGCAATGCTAAAACTTTTATTTTTGTTTAACACCACAATCTTAAAATTAATCTGATCTCCGTACTTTTTAATCAACTCACTCACATGAGGAACGTTAAAGCGGGAACACGGACAATCTGGATTGAAAAAATGAATAAAAATTGGTTTTTGATCAAAAGGACAGCAAGCTCCTAATTCAATTTTAGAGCCCATCGCAATTGCTTTATAGTTTTGTGGTACTGGTGTTGGAAGACTATATTTAAACTCGTTCTTCCAAAACAAATAACCAACCGAAAGAAGTAATAATGAAAACCATAATGTTAGAAGTAATTTTTTCTTCATATATCATTTTTTTTATTAGTTTAAGCAACAAAAAAATAAACACTTGTTAAAATAATTATCAACCAGATTCTATAAAAACTTCAAAAAACAACTTTCAAATGCTAAATTTTAACAGTACTCCCCTATTAATAGACAAATAATAGTCAAAAAAAACTTGTTTTGTTTAACATCCCAATGTTACAAATAAAATCGATAAAGTGCAAAAAAAATCAGACAAAATGCATAAAAATTATTTAAAGCTAGACTTCGCCTGACTTTTCAGATTTCAGAGTCTAATCATTGACTTTAGAAACATCTTATTTTTATTTTAAAAAAAAATTAATCTTTTATTAAACCTTTCGATTCTTTTTGAGTCTAATTGCAAACCTTTGTACATACAAATGTTAAATAAAAGCTAACATCTTCCGATTTCGTATCAAAAAGTTAAATTTGTAAGCTTACTAAAAACATAAACCTATAAAACTATATTCACCTCAATTTTATGAAAGTAAAACACCTCATTTACACACTTTTAATTATTACAATAGGAGGTTTTATTACCTACAGAATTATATCAAACAAGAGCAAAAATGATGACTCTAAAAAATTCAATGATAAAAATTCTCCAACAACTGTTAACGGAATTGTAATAAAAACAGCCACTTTTGATAATAACTTATCACTTTCGGGCTCTATCGAAGCCAATGAACAAGTGGAAATTCATAGTGAGGTTTCTGGAATTGTAGAAGGAATATTTTTTAACGAGGGATCTTATGTAACCAAAGGTCAAGTGCTTTTTAAAGTAAATGATATTGAACTAAAAGCCCAATTAAGACAAGCTGTAACCAAAGAAGGTTTGGCTGCAGAGAATGAAAGAAGAGCAAAACTGTTACTTCAAAAAGAGGCTATCAGTCAGGAAGAAGCAGATATCGCACGAGCAGATCACGCTTCTGCACAGGCACAAAGTCAATTAATTAGAGCACAAATTTCTAAAACTTCTGTAAGAGCACCATTCTCAGGAAAAATTGGTCTTCGCTCTATTTCTCCAGGAACATACATTACTCCAACTGTATTAGTTGCGAAATTGGTTAATACAGGCAAATTAAAAATTACTTTTTCTATTCCTGAAAAATATGCTTCGCAAGTACAATCTGGATCTGTAATTGATTTTAAAGTTTCTGGTTCAACCAAAACCTATAATGCCAAAATTTATGCTATTGAGCCTGAAGTAGCCGTTGCAACGCGTACGCTTCAAATTCGTGCCATTGCAGACAATACAGACGGAAAACTTTTCCCTGGAACATTTGCAGATATCAAATTACCTTTAAATATTATTAAAGACGCTATTGTTGTACCGTCTCAAGCTATCATTCCGATTCAGGATGGTAAAAAAGTTTTTATTGCTAACAACGGACAAGCAAAAGAAGTTATGGTTGATGCGACAACAAGAACTGATTCTTCAATCCTGATTTTGTCCGGATTGAAAGCGGGAGATACTTTAATCACAAGTGGTGTAATGTCATTAAAAAATGAAGCACCAATTAAAGTTAAAATCCAAAAATAATTTATGATTTCAGATTTTAGATTTTAGATTTCGTGTGTCCTGAAATCTAAAATCTAAAATCAACAATCTAAAATCTAAAATCATAAGATGAGTTTATCAACTACAAGTATAAAAAGACCTGTTTTAACCATTGTACTGAATTTATTAATCATATTATTCGGTTTCATTGGTTATACCTTTTTAGGGGTTAGGGAGTTCCCTTCTATTGACCCTGCGCAGGTTTCTATTCGTACCAATTATACAGGTGCGAATTCTGATATTATCGAATCACAAATTACCGAACCTCTTGAAAAAGCAGTAAACGCAATTGACGGAATTCGAAATATTACTTCTTCGAGTAACCAAGGAAGCAGTAACATTACTATTGAGTTTAATCTTGACAAAGATTTAGAAGAAGCTGCAAATGATGTTCGTGACAAAGTTTCGCAAGCTATTAGAAATTTACCCCAAGATATTGATGCTCCGCCTGTAGTTTCCAAAGCAGATGCGGACAGTGAATCTATTATTTCAATGACGGTTCAAAGTAACACAAGAAGTTCTTTAGAATTGAGTGATTATGCTGAAAATGTTATTTCACAGCGATTAGAAACGATTCCTGGCGTAAGTGCTGTGCAAATTTGGGGGCAAAAACGTTACGCCATGCGTTTATGGATCGATCCTGCAAAATTAGCAGCCTATGGTTGTACAGTTGCAGAAGTTCGTGCGGCATTAAATTCTCAAAACGTTGAGTTACCTTCAGGAAAATTAACTGGAGACAATACCGAATTAACGGTAAAAACTATAGGAAATCTATCAAAACCTGAAGCATTCAATGATATCATTATTAGAACTGATGGAGATAAGATTGTGCGCCTAAGCGATGTCGGAAGAGCTGAATTAGGTCCCGAAAATATAGAGACTGGATTAACATCATCTGGACTTCCAATGATTGGACTTGCCATCGTGCCAATGCCTGGAGCAAATTATCTGGATATTTCAGCTGAGTTTTATAAAAAGTATGAAGCCTTAAAAAAGGATTTACCTAAAGATATCAAACTTAATATTGCTCTTGATAATACCCTATTTGTAAAAAAATCAGTTTTAGAAGTTGCAGAAACACTAGGAATCTCCATTATTCTTGTTATTATTATTATCTACTTGTTTTTTAGAGATTGGGCTATTGCATTCCGACCTTTAATAGATATACCTGTATCTTTGATTGCTACGTTTTTTATTATGTGGCTTTTTGGTTTTTCTATAAATGTATTGACGCTCCTGGCTATTGTACTGGCAACCGGTTTGGTGGTTGATGATGGAATTGTAGTAACAGAAAACATTTTCAAAAAAGTCGAAGAAGGAATGTCACCAATTGAGGCAGCTATAAAAGGTTCTAATGAGATTTTTTACGCTGTAATTTCGATTTCGGTAACTTTAGCTTCGGTATTTTTACCCGTAATTTTTCTTGAAGGATTTGTAGGCCGTTTATTTAGGGAATTCGGTGTTGTAATTGGAGCCGCGGTTTTAATTTCTGCATTTGTATCTCTGACTTTAACCCCAATGTTGAATGCCTACTTAATGAAAGGCGGTGAACAGAAGAAATCCAAATTCTACATAAAAACGGAGCCTTTCTTCGAAAAAATGAATAGCGGTTATGCGGATGCGCTAAATAAATTTATGGCTAGAAAATGGCTTAGTTTTCCAATTTTGATAGCTTGTTTTGGATTAATTTATTTGTTCTTTACTATTCTTCCTAAAGAAACTGCTCCTTATGATGATCGTAGTTCTGTAACCATGCGTATGACGACTCCAGAAGGTTCTTCTTATGAATACACAAATCGTTTTATGCAGGAAATTTCCAAACTGGTTGATGATTCAATACCTGAAAAAAAAGTAAGTTTGGTCATTACCGCACCCGGTTCTGGAGGATCCGCAGCAAATTCAGGTTTTATTAGACTTTCTTTAAAGCAACCAGACGAGAGAGAAAGATCACAAAAGGAAATAGCAGACCAATTATCGAAATGGACAAAAAAATATCCAGACGCTAAGACATCTGTTATTCAACAGCCAACTATTGCTGTAAACAGACGTGGAGGTTTACCCGTTCAATATATTATTCAAGCTCCAACTTTTGATAAATTAAGAGAAAAAATTCCTTTATTTATGGAAGAAGTTGGCAAAAGTGATGTTTTTTCAATTACAGATGTAAATTTAAAATTTAACAAACCTGAATTAAACGTTACAATTGACCGTGCAAAAGCAGAAAGTTTAGGGATTTCTATTTTAGATATTGCACAGACTTTACAGCTTTCTTTAAGCGGACAGCGTTTTGGTTATTTCATTAAAAACGGAAAACAATATCAAGTAATTGGTCAGTTTGATCAAAAAGACAGATCTAAGCCTTTGGACTTGACTTCGATGTTTGTGAAAAACAAAAACGGAGAATTGATTCAAATGGATAACGTGGTAAAGGTTTACGAACAAAGTAATCCTCCACAATTGTATCATAACAATCGATACATGTCTGCAACTGTTGCTGCTGGTTTAGCACCAGGAAAAAGCATGGGTGATGGAATTAAAGAAATGGACCGAATTAAAGCTAAAGTTTTAGACGAAAGTTTTACAACCGATTTAGCTGGAGAATCTCGAGATTTTGTAGAAAGTAGCTCAAATACTTCTTTCGCTTTTGGATTGGCTTTATTATTAATATTCCTGATTCTTGCTGCACAGTTTGAAAGTTTCATTGATCCGTTTATTATCATTTTAACGGTTCCAATGGCAGTTGCAGGAGCTTTATTCTCTTTATGGTTATTCAACCAAACTTGGAATATTTTTAGTCAGATTGGTACCGTAATGCTTATTGGTTTGGTAACGAAAAACGGTATTTTGATTGTCGAATTTGCGAATCAGTTGCGAGAACAAGGTAAACCAAAATTAGAAGCGATTTTAGAAGCTTCAGAAGCACGTTTACGTCCAATTTTAATGACCAGTTTAGCCATTGCTTTAGGAGCACTTCCAATTGCAATGTCGCTTGGTGCTGCGTCAACGAGTAGAATTGGTATGGGAGTTGTAATTGTTGGAGGAACGATTTTCTCGTTAGCTTTAACACTTTTTGTAATTCCTGCGATCTATTTAATGTGGTCTAAAGCCAGAAAACATTATCCGGAATTTGACCATATCGATGAATACGAAAGAGAAAGTATAAAATAGAAACCAAAAAATCACGAATTTTATCTTCTAGAATTCGTGATTGTCTGGTAAAAGAATATAAAAATGAATATCAAAAATATATACTGTACTTTAATAATACTTTTTGCTTGTATTATTCAGGCAAATGCACAGGAAGTTCTGACTATTGAACAGGCTATGACAATAGCTCTGGAAAATAATTTTGAAATTAAAATTGCTAAAAACAATTCTAGAATAAACGAAACAAATGTTACTGTTGGAAATGCAGGAATGTTACCAACTGCAACCGCAAATATTACAGACAACAATAATGTTACCAACTCTACACAAGTACGTCAGGACGGAACAACAACATCTTTGAATAATGCCAAAAATAATAGTTTAAATTATGGAGTTAGCTTAGGATGGACGGTTTTTGACGGAATGAAAATGTTCGCCAAATACGATCAGTTAAAAGAACTTCAAAAACTAGGTGATTCTGAACTTAAAAGAACCATTTTGGTTAAAATCGGACAAGTTAATTCTGCTTATTACGACTTGGTGCAACAACAACATCAATTGGCTGCTTTAGATACTACTATTGTAATTTCTAATCAGAGATTAACTTTGGCTAAAAACAGATTTAGTATTGGAAAAGCCTCAAAATTAGAAGTCTTAAATGCGCAGGTCGATCTAAATTCCGATCAGGTTGCTTTATTAAGACAGAAAGAATCTTATGCCAATGCCAAAATCTTATTAAATCAATATTTAGCACGCGACCCAAAAATTGATTTCAAAGTAACGGATGAAGTCAATGTAGACAATAAATTGGTTTTGGCTGATTTAATGGATTTAGCACAAAAACAAAATCCTGCCCTTGAGTCACAAATTATCAACAAACGAATTGCTGAATTACAATTAAAACAAGTTAAAGCAGATCGTTATCCTATTCTAAGATTAACAACGGGATATAATTTCTCTGAAAGCCAATCCAGTTTAGGTTTTACCAGCGAAACTTCTAATAGAGGTTTAAATTACGGTTTTAATGCTTCTATGAATATTTTTGATGGTTTCAATCAGCATCGAAATGAAAAGGTGGCGAAAATGCAGATTGAAAACACTCAGATTGCCATCGAACAACAAAATATGATTTTGAATACGCAATTGAGTACTGCTTTTCAGACTTATTTAACAAATTTAGAATTAATCGACCTAGAAGAAGATAACGAAGCAATTGCCAGACAGAATTTAGAAATTACTTTAGATAAATTCAAAATCGGAACTATTACAACCATCGATTTTAGAACCGCTCAGCTTAATTATGTCAATGCAAAAGTACGTTACAGCAATGCACAATATGAAGCCAAATTATCTGAAATTGCGTTAAAAGAATTAGCAGGAAATATTAACTTTTAAGCCGCTGGGGGAAATTAAAAGACACAAACATTTTAACACATAGAGACATAGATTTTTGTGTCAAAAAAAGAAAATGGAAGAAACAAGTTTCCACACATAGCTAAACTATGTGTATTTAAACTAGTCAAACGCCTTTTTTAAATTTAGACAAACTATGTTTCTATGTGTTGAAAATAATTTCAACCAACGAGTTAATTTTTAGTTTAAATTTGTTTCAAAACAAACTTAAATGATCTCCTATAACACCAAAGACTGGTTTACCTTTATTTTTCATTTTCATAAATCTGATACTGTTAGAAAACTGTTTCCAATTATGATTGCAATTGGAATTTATTCTGCTGCCGTTGGTTATCTGGAAGTCGAATATTTTAAAGTTACAAAAAACGACTACATTCACAGTATTCCGATTATGCACGGAATGCTGGGTTTTGTGATTTCACTTTTGCTTGTTTTTAGAACTAATACTGCTTATGACCGTTGGTGGGAAGGCCGTAAACTTTGGGGCGGACTCGTAAATAACAGCCGAAATTTTGCTATCAAACTTTCTGCAATTCTAAAAGATGAAAACGACAGAAACTTTTTTAGAAAGTACATCCCGATGTATGCTGACATTCTACACAAACATTTAAAAGATGAAGAAACTAGCAAAATGTTGTTTGAAGATGTTGAATTAGAATTAGACAATCATAAACACAAACCTAATCAGCTAAAAAGAATTATGTATCATAAAATCAACGATTTGTATGATGCAGGTAAAATTTCTGGTGATCAGTTGATTACCATCAACGACGAATTGGTTGCTTTCACGGATATTTGCGGCGCTTGTGAACGTATCAAAAACACTCCTATTCCCTACTCTTACAGCGCTTTTATAAAGAAATTTATTTTCTTTTACACGATGACACTTCCGTTTGGATATTCTGTAAGTCTTGGTTATTTTGTTGCTCCGGTTGTTGTTTTTATATTTTATGTTTTGGCCAGTTTAGAACTTATCGCCGAAGAAATTGAAGATCCGTTTGGTGATGACGAAAATGATTTACCAACTAAAAAAATGTCGGAAAACATCAAAAAACACATAGAAGAATTGATTTAATAAAACGTTAAATCTACCCTATTATATTCTTATTTTCATTAAATTTAGAGTCTTCACCAAAAGCTAAATTTCAATGAATAACCAAAGATTTCTAGTCAATCCGCTTCAATTATCACAAGAAAAATCGTTGAAGACTCTTGTTGAAAACAGAACCATTTACAATCTTAGTAATTGCGAATTGAATTTGTTTGAAACCTACGAATCGACTAAGATGGTTCCGTTAAAATTTAATGATTTGGTCGTAACGAGTATGCTTAGAGGCAAGAAAGTTATGCATCTTTTTGATGATCCAGAATTTGAATATCTGCCTGGTGAAACCGTAATTGTTCCTTCGAATGTAGAAATGAAAATTGATTTCCCTGAAGCATCCAAAAATAATCCAACACAATGCTTGGCTTTAGCAATTGATCATGCAAAAATTACTGAAATTTTAAACTTCCTTAATGAACATTATCCAAAAGAAGGAAGCAATATATTTTGGCAATTAAACTATGAGAATTATTTCTTCTACAATAATGTCGAAATGGCTACAACCATCAATAAACTGATAAAAGAGTGCATGAGCACCTCTATTACCAAAGATATTTTAGCCGACTTAACCTTAAAGGAATTATTGATTAGAATTATTCAGACTCAAACTGTAAAATCGATTGATGAAGGAAAATTTTATGAAACTAATAATCCCATAACAGAAGTTACAGAATACATCAAACAAAACTTAAAGGAAAACATGAATTTGAAAACTTTAAGCGAAAAAGCCTGCATGAGCACAACTTCTTTCTATCGCTTTTTTAAACGCGAACTCGGCATGAGTCCGATTGAATATATTTTGAATGAAAAAATAAAATGTGCTAAAAACCTATTAAAGAATCCAACACTGCAAATTAACGAAGTTTGCTATTTAGCAGGTTTTGAAGATGCAAACTATTTTATTCGATTATTCAAAAAACACGAGGGAATTACACCAAAACAGTACCAGTTACTTTATATTAATTAAAGGTTCTAAGATACTAAGTTTTAGACTGAGACTGAGACTAAAAAAACTACTCAATCCTAGTAACTGGTTCTAAACCCTTCTCTTCTTCTGGAGTAAAAATTCGATATTCTATTTGAAATGTTTTCTTCAAAGGCGTTTCCAATGAAAAACCTCCTACTCCAAATGCATCAATTACAGTTAAAGTAAAATGTGCATGCTTCCAATATTCGAATAAATCTTTATCTACCCAAAATTCAGTGTCTTCTATTATTCCAATACAAACATCTCCAGTTCGCTGGTAATAACCTCCTTTTTCAAAACATTGCGGCTGTGTTCCTTCACAACATCCTCCAGCTTGATAAAACATTAATTCACCATGTTTTTCTTTGAGGATATTGATCAATTCAACTGCTTTTTCTGTGGCATCAATACGTCTAATCATAACTTTCAAAATTAAAAAAAGCAGTAAACCCTTTAAAAGTTTACTGCCTTAACATAACCAACTATTTAGGACTGCGCTATATCCAGCACGATTCTTCCTTCTATTTCTCCTTTTTTCATTTTGTCAAAAACAGCGTTTACCTCTTCCAATTTTGAAGTTGTAACTGTTGCTTTAACCTTTCCATCAACCGCAAATTCAATTGCTTCTTTCATGTCTTTACGAGTTCCAACAATCGAACCTCTAATTGTAATTCTATTTAAAACAGTATCGAAAATAGATAAATCAAAATTGCCTGGAGGAAGTCCGTTTAATGCCATTGTACCTTTTCTTCTCAATGTTTCAAGTCCTTGCTTGAAAGCAATTGGCGAAACTGCAGTAACCAACGCCCCATGCATACCACCAACTTCTTTCTTTAAGAATTCTCCAGGATTTTGATTTTTGGCATTTACAACCAAATCTGCACCTAATTTTTTCGCCAGTTCCAATTTATCATCTCCAATATCTATTGCGGCTACATTCATTCCCATAGCTTTTGCATATTGCACAGCAACATGTCCTAAACCTCCAATTCCAGAAATCGCGACCCATTCGCCAGGTTTAACTTCAGTTTCTTTTAATCCTTTATAAACAGTAACACCAGCACACAAAATAGGAGCCATTTCGATGAAGTTCACATTTGAAGGTAAAATACCAACATATCTAGCATCTGCTATAACAAATTCAGCAAAACCGCCATCTACACTGTAACCACCATTCTGCTGACTTTCGCATAAGGTTTCCCAGCCTGTAATGCAGTGATCGCATCCACCACAAGCGCTGTAAAGCCAAGGCACACCAACGGCATCTCCTTCTTTTACATTTTTTACATCCTGTCCTACTGCGGCAACATAACCAACAGCTTCATGTCCTGGAATTAAAGGCATTTTAGGTTTAACTGGCCAGTCTCCATCTACAGCATGTAAATCGGTGTGGCAAACTCCACTTGCAATTACTTTTACAAGAATTTCATTTCTGCCTGGACGTTTTACTTCAACCTCTTCAATTTTCAAAAGAGATCCAAATTCTCTGACGACCGCGGCTTTCATTGTTTTTGGAAGCATAATTCTATGGTTTTAAGAGAAAAGAAAATCGGATTAATTTTCTATTCTCAGGTTTATATACTTTAAAAGAATCCTAATTTCTTTTTGTCATAAGAAATCAGCATGTTTTTGGTTTGACGGTATTGGCTTAACATCATTTTATGGTTTTCGCGACCAATTCCAGATTGTTTGTAACCTCCAAACGGCGCTCCTGCAGGATAAGAATGGTACTGATTAATCCAAACACGACCAGACTGAATCGCTCTTGGAACTTGGTAAATTTCATGTGCATCTCTTGTCCAAACACCTGCACCTAAGCCGTACATTGTATCATTTGCAATTTCGATTGCTTCTTCTGTAGTTTTAAAAGTAGTAACCGCTAAAACAGGTCCGAAAATTTCTTCTTGGAAGATTCTCATTTTGTTATGACCTTTAAATAAAGTTGGTTTGATGTAATAACCGCCTTCTAATTCGCCTCCTAATTTATTTTCATCACCACCAGTTAAAACCTCCGCTCCTTCTTCTTTTCCTAATTTGATGTAAGACATAATTTTTTTTTTCTGAACAATCGAAGTCTGAGCACCAATCATAGTTGATTTATCCAACGGATTTCCTGCTACAATGGCTTCTGTTCTTTCAATTACTTTTGCAATAAACTTGTCGTAAATATCTTCGTGAATTAACAATCTGGAAGGACAAGTACAAATTTCTCCTTGGTTTAAAGCAAATAAAACTGCTCCTTCAACCGCTTTGTCAAAGAAATCATCATCATGGTCTGCGACAGATGGGAAGAATATATTTGGAGATTTTCCGCCTAATTCTAAAGTCACCGGAATAATATTTTCTGTCGCATACTGCATTACCAAACGTCCCGTGGTAGTTGAACCTGTAAATGCTGCTTTTGCTACTTTTTTATTGGTTACTAAAGGACGACCTAATTCTGCTCCAAAACCATTCACAATATTTAGAACTCCCGGAGGAAGAATATCTCCAATTAATTCCATTAAAACCATAATAGAAATCGGTGTGCTTTCAGCTGGCTTTAAAACAATAGTATTTCCTGCTGCCAATGCAGGAGCGATTTTCCATACTGCCATTAAAATCGGGAAATTCCAAGGAATAATTTGCGCTACAACTCCAAGTGGCTCACTTAATGCGATGGAAACAGTCTGCGAATCTAATTCTGCAATCGAACTTTCTTCTGCACGAATGACTCCCGCAAAATATCTAAAGTGATCAATTGCCAAAGGAATATCGGCAGCTAGCGTTTCGCGAATTGGTTTTCCATTATCAATTGTTTCAACTGTCGCGATGTATTCTAAATTATCTTCAATTTTTTGAGCAATCTTATTCAATAAAATACTTCTTTCTGTAACAGAAGTTTTTCCCCAAGTTTTAAATGCTTCATAAGCTGTATCAACGGCTAATTCTAAATCTGCTTTTCCAGAATGCGCTGCTTTTGTAAATACTTTTCCATCAATTGGAGAAACAACATCAAAGTATTCTCCTGTAATTGGCGCAGTAAATTTTCCACCAATATAATTATCGTATTGTGCCTTAAATTCAGGTCTTTTTGCTGTGGTACTCATAATATTCTTTTTTTGATTTACTCCAAATTTAGTTTCATAAAAAGAAACAGAATAGCACTTTTCATTCATCTTGTAGCACAAAAATTACACATTCCATTTTTTTAGTTAACTATACTATTTATTTAATAAAATTTTAATGTATAAATTATCAAATAATTAGTAGAGAGTATTTTTGAGTCACAAAAAAACAGCTAGAAAAAACCAAATAATTTTTTCCTACTCCACGGCGCAATCCTTATATTTGTAAACTTATTTAAGAATAAAAAAGTTACAATGAAAATATCTTACAACTGGTTAAAACAATTTATTAAAACAGATTGGACATCTGAGCAGACTTCAGAATTACTTACAGATCTTGGTTTGGAAGTTGAAGTTGTCGAAAAATACCAATCCATTAAAGGAGGATTAGAAGGAGTTGTTGTTGGACACGTTCTTACATGCGAAAAACACCCTGATGCTGATAGATTGAAAGTTACTACAGTCAATGTTGGTTTAGAAGCGCCTATACAAATTGTATGCGGAGCTGCAAACGTTACTGCAGGGCAAAAAGTACCAGTTGCCACAATCGGCACTATTTTATATGATAAAGATGGCGCAGAATTCACCATTAAAAAAGGTAAAATCCGCGGACAGGAAAGCCATGGAATGATTTGTGCTGAAGATGAATTAGGTTTAGGAACGAGCCACGACGGAATTATGGTTTTGGCTGAAGATTTAGTTCCTGGAACACCTGCTTCTGAAGTATTTCAAATTGCAAATGATGAAGTTTTTGAAATCGGATTGACACCAAACCGTGCCGATGCGATGAGTCATTATGGAACTGCTCGTGATTTAAGAGCTGGAATGCTGCAACGTGGTGTAAACATCGAATTGATTACTCCTTCTGTAAGTAATTTTAGAGTAGACATGCGTACCTTAAAAATTGACGTTAATGTTGAAGATAATCATTTAGCGCCAAGATATTGTGGTGTAACGATTTCTGGAATTTCTGTTCACGAATCTCCAAGCTGGTTACAAGATCGTCTAAAAGCTATTGGTTTAACTCCAAAAAATAATATTGTCGACGTTACTAATTATGTTTTACACGAATTAGGACAACCTTTACATGCTTTTGACGCTGCGAAAATCAACGGAAAAATCATTGTAAAAACTGCTACAGAGGGAACTAAATTTGTTACTCTTGACGATGTAGAAAGAACGCTTCACAAAGAAGATTTAATGATTTGTGACGAAATAGGGCCACTTTGTATTGCAGGATTTTTTGGTGGTAAAAAATCTGGTGTTTCTGAGGGAACAACAACCATCTTCCTAGAAAGCGCTTATTTTGATCCGGTTAGTATTCGTAAAACAGCTAAAAGACACCAATTAAGTACGGATGCTTCTTTTAGATTTGAAAGAGGAATTGATCCAACAATTACTGAATATGCTTTGAAACGTGCTGCTCTTTTAATCCAAGAAGTTGCGGGTGGAAAAATCACTTCTGATGTTGTAGAAGTTTATCCTAAAAAAGTAGAAGATTTCTCTGTTTTATTGAATTTCAGCCATGTATCTAAGATTATTGGACAGGAAATTTCAAAAGACACCATCAAAAAGATTTTAGTTTCTTTAGATATTAAAGTAAATAGTGTTTCTGATTCTGGTTTAGGTTTAACAATTCCTGCTTACCGCGTAGATGTACAGCGCGAAATTGACGTAATCGAAGAAATCTTAAGAGTTTACGGTTACAACAACATTAACTTCTCTAAGAAATTCAATGCTACTGTAGCCAATTCGCCAAGAACTGAAGATTATAAAGTACAAAATACGATTGCTTCTCAATTGAATTCTCAAGGTTTCCATGAAATGATGGCGAATTCATTGACAACTGCATCTTATGGAAAATTATCGACTTCATTAAAAGAAGAACATAATGTTTCGATGTTAAATCCGTTGAGTAGTGATTTAGCAACACTTCGTCAATCTTTATTATTTTCAGGATTAGAAGCTGTTTCTTACAACATTAACAGAAAAAATTCGGACTTAAAATTATTTGAATTCGGAAAAACATATCACAAATATTTAAACGGTTTTGAGGAGCACAAACATCTTTCTTTATTAATTTCTGGAAACAGAAACAAAGAAACTTGGACAAGTCCACAAAAAACAACAGATTTCTTCTTGTTGAAAGGGTATGTAAAAGCCATTTTGTCTCGTTTAGGAATTGAAAAAATTTCTAATGCGCCAGTTCAATCCGACATTTATTCTGAAGGAACTGCTATAACTTACAACAATGATATTTTAGTAGAAATGGGTGTAGTTAAAAAACCTATTTTGAAACATTTCGGCATCAAACAAGATGTTTATTACGCTGATTTTAACTGGGATTTAGTTCTAAAAATTATTACTGGAAAAATCAAGTATACTGAAATTCCTAAATATCCTGAAGTTCGTAGAGATTTAGCTTTATTAATTGATGAAAAAACTACTTACGAAAGTGTTTTTAATCTTGCTAAACAGACCGAAAAAACACTTTTGAAAGACATCAATCTATTTGATGTTTATCAAGGAAACAAATTACCTGAAGGAAAGAAATCATATGCTTTGAGTTTTACAATTCAAGACAACAGCAAAACATTAACCGATTCTCAGATTGACAAAATTATGTCTAAATTACAACAGACATTCGAAACTGAACTGGGAGCAAGTTTGAGATAAATTCTTAACCGTAAAGGACGCAAGGATAAACGCGAAGTCCGCAAAGTTTTTAAAACTTTGCGGACTTTTCTTTTTATAGACGTTTGATCAAAAAACTTATGTCTTTGTGGTTGAAAAATTTGAAAGCTGAAACAAAAAAAGGGTATATTTCCCCTTGTCTAAATTTTATGTTTCGGATATTTTTGTTTTCAATAACAACTCAAAAACCTATTAAATAAACCCTTAACCAATAAAATTTATTACATCATGAAAAATCCTCCCGCAAAACCGAGTCAGTTAATTACTAAAGAATTTGCCAGACAACTGAATGTGAATTACAACACCAAAAAAGCTTCTTTGACTTCAAAAAAAGCTCAAAAAGAAGATGCAAATGCTATTTGGTATTCTTTGGAAGAACTAGAGAATTATATTCACTACATCAAAACAAATGGAGCAAAAGAAGGCTATAATGTTGACGGAATTCGTTTTTATTTTGGCGTTTATCCCGACGATGAAAAACACGGAGAAAAAGCAGGATTAACAACTTTATTCTTAGTTCCGACTGGCAAACAAGCGGAAACTTCTACTGCTAAAATTCAAAGTTTTGCTTTATCACAAGAAGCATCACCTGATATTCAAAGTCTTGAACCAATGAATTACGGAAACATCGGAAGGCCGCCAAGTTTATTATATTAAAAAAATATGTTTGAATTCTTAAGATCTTATATCATTTATTTAGCTTTCTTATCAGGAATTGTTGGTTTGTTTTCACTACCAAAACTTCCTGGTAACAAGGCTAAATTTTTAGTACTTTTAATCTGGTTTTCAATTTTAATTGAAATTGTAGGATATTATTTTACTCAATGGACAGGTTTATTGAATTTTTATGTCTACAATTTCTATATGTTCATTAGTTTTTCCGCCTATATCTTACTTTTAAGAGCCTTATTTACCAAATACAACAATCGAATTGCAGCGGTACTTTTTTTAATCTTATTTATAGTTTCTTACTTCTTAAACATATTATATTTTAAAGAAGACATGAACCGTTCTTTTACATACAGTTTTGCAATTGGTGTATTATTGGTTTTGATATTATCATGTTTGTATCTGATTGAGATTTTTAATTCTGAAAAAATATTAAACTTTAAAAAGTCCGTTTTTTTCTGGTATATATTAGGGATATTGGTTTTTCATGTTCCCTTCACTCCATTTATGCTGGCAATCAACTGGTTTTTAATCAAACAGGATGAATCTATATTTAGTTTGGTTTTATTCATTTTGAATTTTCTGGCGCATAGCTGCTTTATAACAGGATTTATATGGAGCGAAAAGAAATACAATTATTAGTTATTTCTCTGGGTATTGTTTTCTTTACCCTAATCATTGTTTTACTTGTAATTTTCTTTTATTTCTTAAAGAAGAAAAACAACTTTTTGGTAGAGAAAATGGAAGCAGATTTGTATTTCCAGTCCGAATTGGTAAAAACCAGAATTGAAATAAAAGACCAGACTTTATCTGAAATTAGCAAAGAACTTCATGACAACATCGGACAGATTATTTCCGTCGCTATTATGCAGCTCAATATTTCGATAAGCAACAAAAGTATTCAGATCGAAGAACTACAAGATTTAAAAGTTGTTTTAGCAAAATCTTTGGATGAATTAAGGATTCTTTCGAGAATTATAAATAAAGACAATTTGCTGCAGCATGACTTTCTAGAAGCCATTCAGCAAGATTTGGAACGGATTAAGAAACTAAAAAAAATTCAATATAATTTCAATCAGATTGGTACAGTACCAGCCATAAATGAAGAACATGAATTGATTATCTATAGAATCTTTCAGGAATCTCTTCATAATAGTTTGAAACACTCCAGAAGTGATTTATTTGATGTTTTTATCGAAACTACTGATTCTCTTTTTACATTAAAATTAAAAGATTTTGGAATTGGCTATGATCTTCAAAAGTCAAACTCAGGATTAGGATTGAATAACATGAAACTGAGAGCTAAATTAATTGGCGCAAAACTAATCATGAATTCTGATGAAACAGGAACAAGTGTAACCATAGAATACCCATTAACTCAAGGCCATGAAAACTAATTCAAAAAATAAAATAATAATTGTAGACGATCATTTGCTGTTTTCTCAATCATTGGAACTTCTTATTAAAAGTTTTGGTGATTATGAAGTCACAGAGCGTTTTATAAACGGAAAAGTATTTATTGATTATCTTCAAGCTAATCCATCATCTGAAATCGACCTTGTTTTACTTGATGTCAACATGCCAGTTCTTGACGGATTAAGCACAATGGAATGGCTAAAAGATAATAGACCTGACCTAAAAGTTATTGCTTTATCGGTAAATGATGATGAAGAAATCATTATAAAAATGATTACCAAGGGAGCAAAAGGTTATTTATTAAAGGATACTTCACCAGAAATATTTAGAGAAGCTATGGAATGTGTTATTGAAAAAGGTTTTTATTTCACCGAATTAGTCTCCGGAATGCTCATTAATAAAGTAAATAGTGATAATAAAAAAGTCAGTTTAAAAGAAAAAGAGATTATTTTCATTAAACACGCTTGTACTGAAATGACTTATAAAGAAATTGCATCAGAAATGTGTCTAAGTCCTAAAACTATTGACGGTTATCGAGAAATACTTTTTGATAAACTTGAAATAAAAACCCGAATCGGACTTGTACTTTATGCCATTAAGCATAAAATTGTATTAGTTTAAATTAATATGTCAACGCTGCAAAAACAGGATAATCTTTGATTTTCTCTCTTCCATTAAGAAAAGTCAGTTCCATTAAGAAATTACATTGTACAATTTCGCCTCCTAATTTCTCTACCAATTCGCAAACTGCTTTTGCCGTTCCTCCTGTTGCCAAGACATCATCGTGAATTAAAACACGGTCACCTTTTTTTATAGCGTCAATATGCATTTCTAAACTATCAAAACCGTATTCTAATTCATAAGAAGCAGAGATAGTATCAAAAGGAAGCTTTTTAGGTTTTCTAACTGGAACAAATCCAGCATTTAATTCTTGAGCCAATAACATTCCAAAGAAAAAGCCTCGTGATTCAGCACCTACAACCTTATCGATTTTTTGACCATTTAAAGAATCCGTCAAAACTTTTAAGCAATTTGTTCGCGCTTCGGGGTTAATTAGCAAAGGTGTGATATCTTTAAACAAAATTCCTTCTTTCGGAAATCCCTGAATATCACGTATATAATTTTCAATCTTCATTTTTTTTTAATTTTCTGTTATTTTTTGCTTGTTTATCTCACATTTATGTCTATCTTTGCACCCGCAATAAGCAATCAACAAAGCTACAAAAAAATAGCTAATTGATAACAAAAAAAGGCCTCGTGGCGCAACTGAATAGCGCATCTGATTACGGCTCAGAAGGTTACTGGTTTGAATCCAGTCGAGGTCACTACTAAAAAAACGTTAAAACCTATGTTTTAACGTTTTTTTTATGCTTTTTACCATGTTTTAACACGTTTTAACTTACTTTAGTAGACGGTTTAGACATCCTGTTGAGGTGACTACTCAGGATTTAAACCAAACTTAACACACTGATTTATAGTTACAAAAACATTTAACTTATCTTTACATTAAGAATAATTTAACATAAGAAAACTAAATTATGAATTATAGAGATGAGCAATACAAGGGGAAAATTTCTCCGGAAAAGGCACAAAGAATGCTTAAAAAAGAAGGAATGAATGTAACAGTTGAGCTTGCCGAAGAAATATTATATTTTCTTCGGAAGGTGGCTAATATACAAATACAACATTTTTTAGAAAAAAATGATAAAAAGAAAAAGGGATGATTACAAAACTATAAATCATATCTTTTTGTATCTTAAAAAGTTAAAACAGATTTATAAAATCAGAAAAAAGCCTGAAAGCGGAAAAACCGAAGTTCCTTCGGTTTTTCCGCTTATAATCCTTCTGACCTTAAAATTATCCATCACCTTATTCTATCTTCATTCCATGATTGTTGTTGTCTTTCAGGAACTGCTTTAGCTCAGGGTGCATTCCCGAAACTTTATTATCGATGTATTCCTGTATAAAAGGAGCGATTTCGTACTGGCAGTCCTCCGGAGGGTCCATTCCCATATCAAGATAGTCTTCAATATCCCCAGAACACAATAGGGCGGATTCCACCATCGAAATCGTAATTAGAAAAAAGGTTAATATATACGAAATCCTTGTATTGACATTTCCAAGATAAATATCCAACTGTGCATTGCTTGATCGTATCAGATTATGCTGGGAGAACTGCCTTCCATTATTGTGGACATAATTATTAAGCTTCCCTGTCAAAACCTTCCAGTAGCCCTGAAGGTTATAACCTGTCAGCACCTCCTTGATATTCTCATTCTGTTCAAGGACATTCATGTAATTCTTAAAACTTAATTTTCCCCTCACTCCCGCAGGGGCTTCCACAACTTTGTTGGTCAGCCATGCCTCGACAGCCTTTTCGTCATCGGTCATTACCTGATTAAATTCCAAAGATGAAAAACCTTCCACAAACGCCTCCAGATCATCCATTTTGAAATTATCAAGGGAATCTTGGGTAAAAGGTTTTCTTTGGTTCACAACCGCCAGCGTATAAACATAAAGCAGCAGGTCATCCCTTAATCTTCTTACTAAAGTATTGGCATCGGCAAAACTCCCAATGGAACAGCACAATTTGATGCTTCTTAGCGTCTGTACCGAATTCTCAATTACATGGCCACTGACATTTAGAAGCTCTTTATCGGTTATCAATGAAATTATTCTTCCGCTGAAGCTCAATAGATTTGAGAAATTTTCAAGAAAATCAGCATTGCTGTCATACTCTTTTTCAAATTTTTTAAAAGCCTCCGTTTCAATCATGGGAAGCTCGCCTTGATAATGAATTTTCATTTTTAAAGTTGTTTTTGATTAGTATAAATCCCACCAAAGAATAACACCTGCTTTCCGATTACCCTAAATAGAGTTCGGTACGCTAAAAAGCGTCTTACCCTGTATGCCAAGTAATTATCAAATTTAGGTATTATTTTGATTCAAAGATATTCAGCAGCTGCGCAGTTATTTTGCGCAGTAAGTCAAAATAAAAAATAAACACATTTAAGAAAATTTTCATATTCAAATTTGCTTTAATTAAATTTTATATCGTAATATTGCAATATAAATATAAAACGATGGGAGCAACAAAAACAGATCACTTTACAAAAAGCCAGAATGAGCTGGCTGTTCTAGCCAAAGCGTTAGGCCATCCTGCGCGTATCGCTATTATGGAATATTTATTAAAAGTGGATGCCTGCATCTGCGGAGATATTGTAAACGAACTTCCCCTTTCACAGCCGACAGTTTCACAACACTTGAAGGAATTGAAAAATGCAGGGCTGATAAAAGGAAACATTGAAGGAAATTCCATCTGCTATTGCATCAATGAGCCTGGACTTGAAAAGATAAAAGGTTTCTTTCAGCACATATCAGATCATTTGGCAAAGAAGAGAAGCGAATGCTGTTAATCTATAAAAATATGGAAATCAGAAAACTTTCAGACAAACACTGGGATCAGGTAAAAATAATCTACCAAAAAGGAATAGATACCGGCAATGCCACTTTCCAGACCAGCGCCCCTTCATGGGAAGACTGGGATCAGTCACATCTTACCTCTTGCCGAGTTGTGATGCAGGAAGATGGTAATGTAATTGGTTGGGCTGCCCTTACCCCTGTTTCTTCACGCTGCGTTTATGCAGGCGTTGCAGAAGTGAGCGTATATGTGGATCCAGCACATTCAGGAAAAGGAGTCGGGCTTACCCTTTTAAATGAACTTGTCCGACAGAGCGAAACAGAAGGAATCTGGACGCTTCAGGCAGGAATCTTTCCTGAGAACACGGCAAGTCTCCGTATCCATGAAAAAGCAGGTTTCAGGATACTTGGAACAAGGGAGAAAATCGGAAAACAAAATGGTATCTGGAGAGATACTGCGCTTCTTGAAAGAAGAAGCTCCGTTATTAATTAATAAAAATATAGTTTAACTAAATATAAAAAATTATGAAACTTTCAGAAATTAAAGAAGTGCTTAAAACAGTGGAAGCTGTAAATTTTGAATTGCCGGACGGCACATTTGTACCAGAATATTTTCACGTAACTGAAGTAGGCTTGGTTACCAAAAACTTCATCGACTGCGGAGGAACAGTAAGAAAAGAAACAGTTGTAAACTTCCAGCTTTGGGATGCCAATGACTACGAGCACAGGCTTAAACCTCAGAAACTGATCCACATCATTGAGCTTTCAGAAAAAGTATTGGGAATTGAAGACCATGAAATTGAAGTGGAGTACCAGAACACTACTATCGGCAAATACGATTTGGATTTTAACGGTAAAAACTTCACTCTACTTAACAAACAGACAGCCTGCCTTGCTCAGGAGCAGTGCGGTATTCCATCAGACAAGCCTAAAGTAAAATTATCTCAGTTAAATACTGACAATGCTAATTCATGCACTCCGGGCGGAGGATGCTGCTAATCAATAAACAGATAATCAATAACCCTTTACAGCCAAAAAAGTATGTTATATCCACAAATTGAGAATACCGTCAAATCATTTGATTTTAAGCAGATCTCCGAAGATCGCAAAGCAGTACTGCAGCCATTAATCGACTTCATTCAGACTAAAGTGGACAGTAATCTGGAAACCAGACTAAACCTAATCTGCACGCATAATTCCAGAAGAAGCCACTTATCGCAGGTTTGGGCGCAGACTGCGGCTGCCTATTACGGCATCAAAAACGTATCATGCTATTCAGGAGGAACAGAGGCTACCGCCCTTTTCCCAATGGCAGCGGAGACTTTGAAGGATTCAGGATTCAACATCAAAACGCTTTCAGAGGGATCAAACCCGGTTTATTCCATAAAATATTCAGCGGATGAGCTTCCAGTCGTAGGCTTTTCCAAAACCTATGATGATGATTTCAATCCTGAAAGCGGATTTGCCGCAATAATGACCTGCTCGCAGGCTGACGGCGGATGCCCGTTTATAGCAGGCGCAGAGAAAAGAATTCCGATTACCTTTGAAGATCCAAAAATTTCTGACGGAACGCCTCAGCAGAAAGAAACTTACCTGGAGCGCAGCCTGCAGATTGGAACTGAAATGTTTTACGTATTCTCACAAATAAAAAAATAAAATGTCAGCAAATAACTGTGCACCAGTCGTCGGACGCAAAAAGTTAAGCTTCCTTGACCGCTTCTTGACCCTTTGGATTTTCCTTGCCATGGCTATAGGAGTGGCAGTAGGATACTTTATTCCTTCAAGCGGAGATTTCATCAATTCTTTCTCCAGCGGAACAACAAACATTCCATTGGCAATAGGGCTTATCCTGATGATGTATCCGCCTCTGGCAAAAGTAAAATACGAACAGATGGGACAGGTTTTCAAAAACACTAAAGTCTTGGGCGCATCTTTATTCCTGAATTGGATTGTAGGACCTGTCTTAATGTTTTTATTGGCGCTACTGTTTTTGAACGGATATCCTGAATACATGATTGGGGTGATCCTGATCGGTCTGGCACGTTGTATCGCAATGGTAGTGGTATGGAACGATCTTGCCGATGGAAACCGTGAATATGCAGCAGGACTTATCGCCCTTAACAGTATTTTTCAGGTACTCCTTTACAGTGTATACGCTTACATTTTCATAACCATCCTTCCTCCCTATTTTGGATATGATGGTTTTGAAGTCAATATCAGCATTGCGCAGATTGCCGAGAGCGTCGGTATCTATCTAGGTATTCCTTTTGCTCTGGGAATCATAAGCCGTTATGCTTTGATAGCCCTAAAAGGTTCTGAATGGTTCGAAACTAAGTATGTGCCTTTTATCTCGCCGATTACTCTTATTTCATTGCTCTTTACAATTATTGTAATGTTCAGCCTGAAAGGGGAACTTATTGTTCAGATCCCTATGGACGTAGTGCGTATTGCAATACCGCTTGTCATATACTTTACTTTGATGTTTGTCATCAGTTTCTTTATCGGCAAATATTTTGGAGCTGACTATTCAAAGGCAACATCTATAGCATTTACAGCCACCGGCAATAATTTTGAACTTGCTATTGCCGTAGCAATCGGCGTGTTTGGAATAAACAGCGGTCAGGCTTTCGCAGGAGTTATTGGTCCTCTGGTAGAAGTGCCTGCTCTTATCGCATTAGTTAACCTTGCATTCTGGTTCAGAAAAAGATTTTATTTAAATCAGGCTTCGAGTCAATAAATGAATCTAAAAACAGGATATGAATGGAAAGCTTTAATTTGTTTTTAAAGAGCATTGCTCCTATCAGCGATCAGGAATTTGAAAATTACAGTCCGTATTTCAAAATAAGGACATTAGCCCGAAACAGTTATTTTGCTCAAATTGGTAAAATCTCACATGAAGCGGCTTTTATTAAAAAGGGGCTGCTGAGAACTTACTATATAAATGAAAAATCCGAAGAAGTGACTTCGTGCTTCTGTTCAGAAAATAATTTGACAACTTCCTACAAGAGCTTTATTTCACAGCAGCCTTCGGAACTTTCCATTCAGGCCGTAGAAGATACTGAACTTATAACAATCAGTTACAATGACCTGCAGATTCTCTATCAAAAAAGTCCTCTTTGGCAGAATATCGGAAGGACAATTGCCGAGCGGCAGTACATGGTAATGGAACAGTATGCAAGTGTTTTGTGCAATGAAAGCGCAAAGGAAAAATACATGCGTATGCTTAAGGAACAGCCCGCAGTTGTAAACAAGGCTTCAGTAAATGATATTGCAAGCTATCTAGGGATAACCCGCAGGACTTTGAGCAGAATAAGAAATGAGATAGCACAAAAATAGAGGACATTTGTCCTTAGTTTTAATTATGCTTCCCCATAGTTTTGCTTTTATAATCAATTAAAAATAAAATGGAAACAGCAATTATCATTTCATCCTTCTTTCTTGTTCTTTTTGCGGTCTTGGCCTTATATGATGGCTTCTATCTGCATATTTTCAAATACCAGCTTCACAATCGGGAAGAAAGTAAAACCGAGCACATTACCCATACATTCAGAGCTGTTTTCTTTCCGGCAATCCTTTATTTTTTATTCTTGAAACAAAATAATCATACGGCTTTTGTAATAGGCTTAACCATTGTCCTTTTAGACATACTGGTGCTTGGGTATGACGCTTTTATAGAAAAGGACAGCAGGCAGTTTATGGGAGGGCTTCCTCGCTGGGAATATATTGTTCATTTATTCGTAAATGGGTTTCATTTTGCGTCAATTGCGGTTTACCTCTCCATCAGACTTACTTTTCAAAATGGGGAAATAATGATTTCTAATACCAATCAATCTCCAGGCTACTTTAATTTGTTAATTGTAAATCTTTTACCGGGAGCTATCGTAATGGCGATTCTTCATGTTTTCTTATGCATGCCAAAAACAGCCCCTATCTGGAATAATTTCAGAGGCAAAATCAATTGTTGTTAATCCCGCTTTCTTCAAAAGCAGAACAAAAAAACTATGAGTTTGGAAATAAATACTATTCACAATCAGTTTTATATCATTTTGGGCAAATATATTAAGGCACGTATAAATGATACGGGCGATGCATCTGATGTTTTGCAGGAAGTTTTTATTAAGATAAACGAGAATTTAGGATCACTGACTGAAGAAAGTAAATTAAAAAGCTGGATTTTCACGATCACAAGAAATTCCATTATTGACTATTACCGAAAAAATTCCAATCATAAGAAATCAGAACTGACCGAATGTATGATGCAAAAAATAATGCATGAAACAGATTTTGATACTTCAGAAAGTCTGGACTGTTGTCTAATGAAATTCATTGAGCGGCTGCCGGAAGACTATCGGGATATTATCATGGATAGCGAAATCCATGGAATTAAACAGAAAAACTTAACAGAAAAATACAGCCTTGCCTACCCTTCCATACGATCTAGAGTGCAGAGAGGCAGATCCAAATTAAAGGAAATGCTTCTGGATT
The DNA here is from genome assembly GCF_036405015.1 of Flavobacterium sp. GTDB lineage: Bacteria > Bacteroidota > Bacteroidia > Flavobacteriales > Flavobacteriaceae > Flavobacterium. The sequence goes on from NZ_DASWYK010000215.1 coordinate 29,021, forward strand.
GCTGCAGTATTGAATTAGACCGCCGTGGAAATGTTATGAATGTTACGTCTAAAAAATCATGCAGCGGAGGAAAATGCTGATATCACCAAATCATTTTTGGAAACTTCATATATAAAAATTCAGGCTGTTAGAAAAAAAATCATCAAAGTCTGCATCATTTTTAGATTAGTACGTCTTAAGTAGTATTAATCATTAAAAATTAAAATTATGAAAAACAAAATGTACCTTACTCTTGCAGCATTGGTATTGTCTGCTGGAAGTATCTTCGCTTATGCGAACTTATCAAAAACTGATGCAAAGAAAAACTGCACTGAAAAATGTTCTACGCATTGCTGTAATGACGATTCTGGAACTTGTGCTCCGAAAGATTGCAAAAAGTAATATTTCACGTTACTACTTAAAAGACAACTCAAAAAGTTGTCTTTTTTTATGCGCAGGAATCATTCATAAATTTAATTCAAATGTTTTGTATTTTAGCATTTGCTTAAATAAGCAAATGATATATATTTGCATTATGGAAGATATAACTTGTATACGACAACAGGCAGATATAAAACAAATAGTCCGCTGTAAAGACAGAGTGCTAGAACTCAATGACTCTTTTGATTATTTATCCAATGGGCTTGAATTGGCTGGTAATAATGTGAGATTAAGAATTCTCTTTTTACTTTATGAAGAAAAACAGCTCTGTGTATGTGACATAAGTGATATTCTTGACATGAGTATTTCTTCAATTTCGCAGCATTTACGAAAACTAAAAGACAGAAAACTTATTGAAACTAAACGGGAAGCGCAAACCATTTTTTATTCATTGGCAAACGAATATGAAAAAATGCTAAAACCTTTCTTCGAAATTTTAGAAAAAATATGAAAACAGAGAATAAAATAATTGGAGCTGGATTTTTTACAGCAATAGCTGCTTCATTGTGCTGTATTACTCCCATATTAGCACTCGTTGCCGGAACAAGCGGGATTGCATCTGCTTTTTCATGGCTTGAGCCAATGAGACCTTATTTCATCGGCCTGACTGTTTTAATTATTGTTTTCTCTTGGTATCAAAAGCTGAAAACTAAAAAGCAGTTAGACTGTAACTGCGATACACAAGAAAAATCAAAATTCGTTAATTCTAAAATGTTTTTAGTAATTATCACCCTATTTGCAGCCCTTTTGCTTTCGTTTCCTTACTATTCAAATATTTTTTATTCAAATACAGAAAAGAAAATCTTAGTCTCCAATAAAACCAGCAGCCAAAAAGCTGAGTTTACAATTAGCGGAATGACTTGTGCCAGCTGTGAAAAACATGTGAATCACGAAGTGAATAAATTGATTGGAATAATAAATTCAAATGTAAATTATACTAATGGTAACGCAATTGTAGAATTTGATAATTCCAAAACTAGTATTAATGAAATTGAAAAAGCAATAAATTCAACAGGCTATACAGTAACTAACAAAAAATTAAAATGAAAATCGTTCTACAATCAATAATAACCTGCCCCCTTTGCTCCCACAGTAAAGAAGAAACTATGCCAACTGATGCATGCCAATTTTTTTACGAATGTGAGAACTGCAAACAAACTCTTAAACCAAATCAAGGTGATTGCTGTGTATATTGCAGTTATGGAACTGTGCCATGTCCACCAATTCAGCAAGATAAAAAATGTTGCTAAATTGAATAATTTCTAATGGACAGTAGATTATCATGCACAAATTTTGATTAGAAAATTTTAAGAATAATAATTTAAATTTACTGATGACATTTTTTTTTCACTCTCTTCAACTTAAATCTATAAGTTATTATGAAAGAAATCACATCTATTACTGAATTAACGATTTTTAACATTTAACCCTTACGATACATACAAACCGTTTCTCAACAAACTTTTAAAATAATTATCTTACAAATTCACTTGAAAATAAGCTAATTTCTTTAAATCGTTCATAGAATGATTTGTAAATTGTGAACTAAACGTCACCACATAGCCAAATAGCACCAATTGAAGACAATTGGTGCTATTTTTTTATTGTTTTTAATCAAGCTATTAACCTATCTAGTGTGCATTTTCTATCGGGACATCAGAACTAAAAATAAAACCAAGCAGCTAATGCGATACCATGAATTGTGCAAGTAATACTTGCACAATTGAAAAATCAGTGCAGGGCTGAAAGGCCGTATCTTATATTTTAAACAGAAAATCTCTGCTTTCAGGAGAATAACTTGTCGAATCAGCATTGAATTGCCAATGATTTTTTAATGCAACAATTGGGTTGGACTATCAGTTCTCAAAAGAAGAAACAGGACTTCATAGCGGCCCTAGCCCCGATAGCAGTGAAAATCCTTTTGTGTCGGGGTTTGGCACAAAAGATTGAAAGGTATAGCGGGAAGAGCTCCTAAAAAACATTTAAGCATACCTACACTAATTTAAATAGCATTTCAATAGCTCCAATCTTCGATTACTGCTTGCTGGTTAATCAGGCAAAAAAACAATTAATTCCAGTTTTTAATTTCCTCTATCTATTTGGAAAGATTCAATTCGTTTTTAAAGAAACTTTCAATTTCAAAAAATAGATGGCAGCTATCAGGCATTAATGATTTTCCTTCGGTGTCAAGTAATAGAAATTCTGGAGCGTAATCAGTATAATAATTTTCTGCGACGGTCTTTTTACTGTTTGGAAGTCCTGACAAATTATACCAAGTCATTTTTTCTTCTTCAACTGCTTGTTTCCATTTTTGAAAATCAGTGTCAATACTTAAATAAACGATGCTGACTTTATCTCCATATCGCTGTTCTATATTTTTTGCAAATTTGATCTCATACCTGCACGACTCGCAATCACTTGACCAGAAAACAACTAGAACGTATTTTTTGCCATTTAAAACCGATTTAAAATCATATGCAACCCCATTCACATCAAACCAATTAAAGCTTGTTGCAAATTCACCTTTTTGCAGCATTTTTATTTTACTTAGGTATTTTTTTATGGCAGCATAACTTTTCGAATGTTTCAATTCATCAGAAAATAATTCGATCATGCTAGCGATATCATCCGTTTGCAAACTTCCTCTTTGAAAATAAACGGCCTGCAATACACTGTAACTATCAGGATGTTTTTTAATAAAATCTTTATTTACATAGTGATAATTTAAATCATGCATATTCAACCAACTGTACAACTTGTGCTCTTTCAAACCTATAGAGGAAACTTGAACATAAGGCATTCCAAGCCACTCGGGATAGGTACAACTGAGTTTTATATCCTCGTTTCCAACTAAAAACTCTCCATCATAGCCATACTCCTCAGAAAGCGCTGCGTCTTTGACTGCAAGATCAGTTATTTCTTCATTATTTTTTAACAGCACAATAGTTGTCATTCTTGTTTCCGGTACAGAAAAATGATACTCAAATTTCCCTCCTATAGCCTTTATGGTATCAATTGTCTCGACAGAATCTCCAAATTCTGCATAGCCTGTCATTTTTATTACGACATGATCAAAATAATTTTTAATTGGAGAAAGGTCGGCCGTTATTTTTCCCTCTCTCTTTGCAAACGACTTAAAAGAAAAAAAAGGCAATATTAAAATTAGTATTACTATATTTTTAATTTTCATAATATATTTATTGTGACAAAGTGTTAATTCAAAAACTAAAAGATTCGTAAATTTCTTACTTAATAAGTTATTAATTTACAATTTGAGCTATAATTAGCGATTCCATCTTTCCGCCAGTTAAAATGAGGAACTATATCTTTGTCCGTTTGAATACATTTAAGGTTGGGATTAAAATAGGCATGAAAATTCAGGTTTTGATTGTTTCCATTACTAATATTCAAACTCGTAAGTGAATTTGAGTTGCAATAGAGCGCATATATTTTCGGGTTTTGCGAAATATCCAAACTAACCAACTGATTGTTCGAACAAGTCAAACTGAGCAATAATGGATTTTGGCTTACATCAAGGGCAACCAACTTGTTGCTATAACAAACCAACTCGTTTAATGGCGCGTTGGCTACATTTAATTTAACCAGCTGATTTTTATAGCAGCTCAAGTACGTTAAATTTATATTTTTTGAGACATCAAGAGAGTTCAGTTTATTTTCGTCTAAATACGCTTTATTCAAAGCAATATTTTTGCTTAAATCCAAGTTGGTCAATGGCGTATTCATACAAACTAAATAACTCAAATAAATATTATGTGTTAGATCTAACTTGTTCAATGGATTATTACTACAAGAAAAATTCGACAAATAAAGATTTGCCGAAAGATCTATATCTGTTATTTGATTTTCAGAACATCCGAATGACATCAAATTAATATTATGTGATAAATCTAATGCCTTTAACTGATTGGTATTGCAGTAAAAATTAGCTAAAACTATATTTCTGCTTATATCTAAGGAAGTTAATTTATTTTTTCCGCATCGCAATTCACGCAAACTTATATTTTTAGAAACATCTAGTTCATCTAATTGATTTCTATCACAACTTAAAGATGTCAATTTCACACTTTGCTTTAAATCTAATGCGGTTATCCTGTTATTTGAACAATTCAAAGATATCAGAGCTTCATTTCTGCTAATATTCAATATGGTTAATTTATTTTCTTCACAATTCAAAGTGGTTAATGCCAAATTATCAGATAAATCCAACTTGGTTAGCTTATTTTCTAAACAAATCAGTTTTCTTAATGAAACAAAATCATTTATACCGGTTAAATCTTTTATATCACGATTTCTAAGATGAAGTTCCGTTACTTTTGCAATATCAGCAGTAAGAACTTTTCCGTCTGGTACACCATGATCATAACCAGAATCCCTTAAAGCATTTTCAAAATTAATATCAGGAATTAATGTGTATTTATTTGCGTCTTGAGCTAAGATTGTATGGAAAAAAGGCAAAATAATAAATGAGAATACAGTAAAATAAATTCGCTGTTTTTTATTTTTTTTTGATGAATAGCTATTTGTAATCAACACCCTCTATTTTTTAATTAGTTCTTTTTGTTTTACATCCTTTATTTCTTTTTTACTAAACTTAATAAATAAGAAATCCTATCCGTATAATATTTGGCATTTTTTTGATAAAAGATTCTGGCATCGGGTTTTAAAGCAGAATCATTATCCCACACAAATTTACCAGGATGCTTCACTTGAAACTCCTTCATGGTCTTTGCAAAATAATAATATGTTGTCTCTTTCCATTCCGCTTGTTTTTTTTCAAATGCTGCTCTTTCTTCTTCAGTTCTATTTCCATAAACAATTTCTAAAACAGCATTAAAAACTTCTGTTTCCCAGAACTGAAGTTCATGATAGTATTCTTTTCTGCAATTTAACTCTTCCTTGCTATTGGCTTTAATGCATTCATTAAGTTCTTTTTCAGCGGTTGGCAAAGGATCCGTAATATTTTGGCTAAAACAAGTTGTTAATGTTAAAATAAAAAATAAAATAAATTTCGAAGTCATTATTACAGTCAGTTTTTTTTTTTACAAATTTTGGTTTTGCAATTATAATAAAAACGAAGTTAGGAATTTTATCAACTGACAAAGAATCACTAATTGCCTTTTCTCTTAAATTAAGTCTACTGAGATAATTGTAACCATTTGTTTTTTTGCCCAATTATACTTGATTTCTTTTTGCTATAAATTTTCCATGTGTCTATTTTTAAATAAACAATTATCTTAGAATATTTATCTACGAATTATTTTGGAATTAAACAGATTTTTACATCAATCCCCAACAGGACATCTAAACCAAATTTACATAGCCAATGGAAGACAGACACTACATATAGTAAGCCAATCTCTTCAAATCATCCAAAAATGATGTTGTAATTTGTCCTGTCCCCGTCACAAAGCCAAATGGCGCCAATTGAAGACAATTGGCGCCATTTTTTATTTAAGCCCAATAAATACGCTAAATTTGTATCATTTTTACTTTTATTTTTATTCTTTAAAACAATAGTAAATTGCATCAGCGTATATATTTATATAAAAAATTGTGCAGATAGTTGATTTAGTATTCGATAACGTAACAGGATTCGAACCCCCAGAATAAAGTAAAATCATGACTTTATTCGTAGTTTTCTCTAAATTACCGTCCAATTTAATAAAATGAAATTTCATTTTAGAATGGTGTAATATTTCAAAATTATTTAAATTTCCAGCATTCTATTCTTAAATAATTGCTTGGCTGAAGTAAAAAATTGGTTTATATTGAACTGGCAATAACTTTTAAATAATAAAAAAGCTGTCTTCAAAAAAAAATCAAGCGTTTGAGAATTGCGTAAATGAAAAATTTCTCCGATAATATAAAAAGGGGCTGTCTCGACTTTTTGAGACTGCCCCTTTTTGCAGCAACTATTTCATTTTTTTCACTTGTATATGATAGAAAATATTATTCAGCACCGGGTTTCTTCAAACCGATATCTTTCATCGGATATTTTTGATACGTTGCCAAATGTCCCGCAATTAACTGCATTACGCCCGGAATTCCCCATTCGAAATAGCGGTGTCCCTGGCTCAGCTGTTCTTTTGGGTCTGCATAAATATTATATACCCACGGACTCATTCCTATACTCTGGATCGTCGATTGGTCCAGGTTTCTTCTTGTGGCTGAAGTATTAAAAACATTCATATGCACTTTGTACTCCTGCCAGCGAATGGCCATAAATTTGGTTTCTGAATACATGAAAACTGCATTACGGTTTGACACTCCTTTGTCTGACAAGAAAAATGATAATTGATCCACTCCATCTATATAATTTGACGATGGAATTTTATCCAGAACTCCCGCTGCTGAAAGGGAAGTATTAAACATATCGCAGATATCAAACAGACCATCGCTTATACGTCCCGGAGCAATCATGCCTTTCCAGTAGGCAATCCCAGGAACTCGGACCCCTCCTTCCCAGGTTGTTCCCTTCCCTCCCCTGAATGGCGTGTAACCGCCGTCCGGCCAGACATCTTCGTTTGGTCCGTTGTCAGAAGTTAGGAATACCAATGTATTTTCATCTATTTTTAAATCCTGCAGCAGTTTCATCAGTCTGCCCACGATATCATCCACTTCCACGATAGCATCTTTATATGGAATTGCAGCGGGACTTTTTCCTTTATAACCTTCAGATACGTAATTATCATTGTGCACTTTGGAGAAAGAATGAATCAGATAAAACGGCTTGTTTTCTTTTACCGAACGCTTGATGAAATCTTCACTGTAATCGGCAAAAACCTGATCCACTTTAGACAATTCCTCTATGGTTGAAATTGGCTGCACTATTTTATTTTCTTCTCCTTTTTTTCCTTTAAGAATATTCTGGTCGACCATCTTTTTAACTGCAGCCAGCCTTTCCGGTTTATTGATCAAATCCGGATAAATCCATTCGTTTACAAACTGTGCGTATTCTGACTGCACGGAACCAAATCCAAGCCACTCGTCATACCCGACTTCATTTGGAAGGCTTCCTTTGCTTTCACCCAGATGCCATTTGCCGGAAATAACCGATTTATAGCCGTTCTGCGAAAGAATTTTAGCCGTTGTATTTTCAGAAGCCCAAGGATTCACTTTAGGATTTTCACCCGTCAAAGTCGGTCTTGTGAGCCCAGATCTTGCCGGAATGCGACCAGTCATAATTGCCGCACGGCTCGGCGTGCAGGTCGGCTGCGCATAAGTGGAAGTCAGCTGAAGCCCTTCATGAGCCAGTTTATCCATGTTCGGAGTTGGTGCACCGATGGCTGTACCTCCGCCATAAACACCGATATCACCGTAACCCATATCATCAATTAAGATAATCAGAATATTGGGTTTCTTTTTCAATCTGCTCATTTTATCCTTCATCTCTTTATCCTGATCAGGATGCGGAATAGCAGGTTCTAAATAATCTTTTACTCTAACTGTCGGGTTAAAATAATTCTGCTGTGCGCTAATTTCTGTAACAAAAACTAAGGCTACTAATAAAATAATGTACTTCTTCATAATTGTATTTCTAATTTTTACACTTAAAACTATTTCAAATCAATATTTACTTTATCAATTATTCCTGTAAACTTAAACGGAGTTTTATACGATTTTGCAACCGGAGATCCAGAATCTTCGCCAATTCCGAAAGTATCAATTCCGAAACGAGCAGCGACTGTTTTATCGATTCGTCCTTCTCCAACCAATTTATCGTTGATAAAAAGTTTTCCTGTTCCTCCTTTACCATTCCCTCCGCCATCATAAGCAAAATCAAATCTTACTGTGCTTTTCCCTAATGGGAGCGCTTCTTTTGAAGTAATAACATAACGATCACCATCAAAATAATTATAATAATACACTAGTTTTCCATTTTGTATGTACAATACAAATCCAGCCGAACTTCCTCCAGAAGCCACAATAACACCATTATCTGATTTTGATTTAAGTTCAACTTCAGCTGTAATGCTGTGCGATTTATTTTTAGTATTTGGAGAAGCAGTTTCAGCCAGCCTTATAGCTCCTGAGTAAAAAGTAAAGTGCTTGCGATTAGGATCTGATGGTGTCGGTTTAGGAGAAACTAAACGGCCAGTACCTCTGTCATCTAAAGGATAAACATTATACTTCTTGGCTTCTTCTTTAAAAAGAGCTTTCAACTCTTCTAATTTTTCAGGATTCTTTTTAGCTAAATCAACAGATTCGCTGTAATCTTCATCGATATTATACAATTCCCATTTGTCTTTGTCCCAGTTTCCTGGTGCAAAATCCTGTCTCCACGGAAAAGTATGTTGTGTAGCCGCAACCCAGCCGTTATCATAAATTGCCCTGTTGCTGAATACCTCAAAATATTGTCTGGTCCTAACAGGTTTAGCATTTTTATCTGTAAAAGTTGATAAGAAAGAAACGCCGTCCATAGGTTTCTGTTCAACACCATCAACCGTTTTTGGAGCTGGCAAATGAGAAGCATCTAAAACCGTTGGAAGCACATCAATCAAATGCACAAACTGACTGCGCATAGCTCCTTTATCTTTAATTACTTTTGGCCAGCTCACTACCATTGGATTTCGGCTTCCGCCAAAGTGAGAGGCTACTTGTTTTACCCACTGGAAAGGAGCATTTCCTGCCCATGCCCATCCTACTGGATAATGTGGTTCTGTATCAGGTCCACCAATTTGATCAATATGCTTCATATTATCCGCTAAAGGAGTCGGAATACCATTTAATGCTTTAATTTCATTGAGTGTTCCATCCATTCCTCCTTCAGAACTTGCTCCGTTATCACCAACAATATAAAAAATCAATGTGTTATCAGCATCTGGGAGCTTATTTATGGCATCTAGAAGGCGTCCCGTTTCATGATCGGCAAACGAAAGATATCCTGCATAATTTTCCATCAATTTTGCAAATAACCTTTTCTGATCTGGCGAAAGTTTATCCCAAGGCGTAACCCAATCAGGTCTTGGTGTCAATTTTGTTCCTTGTGGTATAATTCCCATTTTTAACTGGCGTTCATAGGTTTCTTGTCGTACAACATCCCAACCTTTATCAAACTGACCTTTAAATTTATCACGCCACTCTTTTGGTGCATGATGTGGTGCGTGTGCGGCTCCTGGGGCAAAATACATCATAACGGGTTTTTGAGGTGCAACCGATTTGCTGTATTGCAGCCAGTTGATTGCTCTATCAGTCATATCGGTCATAAAATGATAGCCTTGTTCCGGACTTTTATCAGGCTCTACAGCTTTGGTATTTTCAAAAAGAACCGGGTAATATTGATGTGTTTCACCGCCAATAAATCCGTAAAAATAATCGAAACCTAGACCAGTCGGCCAACGATCAAACGGTCCTGTAATACTGCTTTCCCAATCTGGTGTATTGTGATTTTTACCAAACCAGCTGGTGCTGTATCCGTTTCCTTTTAATATTCTACCCGAAGTTGCAGTAGTTTTAGGAATCATACAATTGTAGCTTGGATATCCTGTTGCCCATTCGGCCAGGAAACCAGAACCTGCATTGTGGTGATTTCTTCCTGTCAGTAAAGCAGCGCGTGAAGGTCCGCAGATTGCGGTTGTATGAAATCTATTGTATTTTAAGCCATTTGCAGCCAGTTTATCCAATTCTGGAGTTGGAACAGGACCTCCAAAAGTGCTTACTTGTCCAAAACCAACATCATCTAAGAGAATAATAATTACGTTTGGTGCACCTTGTGGAGGTGTAACCAATTGTGGCCATTCTTCTTTGGAATCTTTATACGTTTCTCCAATTTCACCTCCAAATGGCGGTTCTGGAATTGGAAGTGTAGTTCGGTCTAATTCTCCAGAATCTGTTTTCTCTGTAACAGAATCAGTTTTCTGAGATTGATTGCAGCTGAAAAGAAATACAGCTAAAATAAAAAGCATCTTTGGGCTAATAAAAGACTTCATATTCTAAGATTTAGTGATACTCCACTAATTTACAAACATGCGTATTACAAAATCTTTTAATGATGTTGCAGATTATAATTTGCAACAAAGTTTTACTTTTTTTTAATTAAAATTGCAAATACAAATATCGGACTTCATGCTTTTTTCACGCAAAAAGTTTAGGCGAATTTTAAAAATTGTCTTTGACTTTA
>NZ_DASWYK010000216.1:0-32639 GCF_036405015.1 Flavobacterium sp.
ATCTTTGTCTATTATATATAAAGAAAAAGCTGTTCTTAATTGAACGGCTTTTTTGTTTTTAGGTTCAAAGGTTCAGAGTAACAAAGAGGCAAAGGTTTGGTTTTAGTGGAAAAAAGCTTCAAGTTTGACATACTTTGTATATAGTTTTACTGCAATCCCGATAGTTATCGGAAGCTAAGTTTTTTTGTTTACAACTTTTTAAAAAATGAAAAGTTCGCAAAGCTTTAAATAAAACTTTGCAAACTTTTATTTTCCCAATAGCTATCGGGATTATGTTTTTTTCGGTTATAATAAGAAGTATTCCAAGAAACCTTTGTTACTTTGAACCTTTGAACCTTTGTCCCTCAAAAATTATATTTTCTTCACGTATTGTGTAATAATCACGATTTGCTGACCATCAACTTTTCCTTCGATGTATTCGGCGTTTTCGTGGTCTAAGCGGATGTTTCTAACAGCAGTACCTTGTTTGGCTACCATACTTGATCCTTTTACTTTAAGATCTTTAATTAAAACTACAGAATCTCCGTGTTGTAGTACTACACCGTTACTGTCGCGGTGGACTAATTTATTTTCGTCATCTTCGCCTTCTCCAGTTGCTTTTGCCCATTCTAAGGTATCTTCTTCTAAATACATCATGTCAAGCAATTCTTGTGGCCATCCAGCAGCACGCATTCTGCTTAGCATTCTCCAAGCCACAACTTGTACTGGAATATTTTCATTCCACATGCTGTCGTTAAGGCATCTCCAGTGATTTAAATCGACATTGTCTGGATTTTCAATTTGGTCAGTACAGGTATTACAGGCTAATATAGCTTCATCAAGACCACCTTTTCTAGTTGGCAGAACCTGATAAACTTTTAAATTCTCTTCAGCACCACAAAGCTCACATTTAGATCCGCTTCGTTTGCTTAATTCTCTCTCGATGCTCATTATTTATTGTTTGTTTTAAAAATGCGAAATTACTTAGATTTTGCTTCGCTTGCAAGTTTATGACTGCATAGGTTTTTTTAAAGGTAGTTTAATTTTTAACGATTTGTAAATTAATGTCTTACTACTTCGTAAATTTTATTTTCTTTAAAAAGCTTTTGTAAATCTTTTTTGGCTATTACTTGTTTTTGTACGTAATTTTTTTCTAAATCAATTTTATCAGTTTCAGTTTTGTCATCAATTGCCATGTTATTGACTAACAAGGTTAAACTATCTTTTGAAATTTTGTTTAGTTTTAATGTTGAATAAAATCCATTTGAATCATCAATCAGATAAACATCACCTATTTTGGGATTCTGAATAAAATTTTTGGAATTATTACTTGTTTGAATTGAATTATAGTAAACCATAAGCATAATAAATCCAATAATCATTAGCCCAGAAAACATCCAAAATGGACTTTTAATTTTCTTGTTTATGCTACTTAATTTTTGAAAATCAATTGTTGCGAGTTCTTTATCCTCAAATGTTTTTTTGCAGGAGTCACATTCTAAAAAAGTTAGCCTCTTGACTGGAAAAAGTGGAATCCAATAGACATGAGCGTAGCTTTCAAATACGCTATACTTCATAGAAGTATTAGAGTTGCAGTTTGGACAATTTATATTTAGGATTCGATCATTTTTAATGTTTGTTGGTTTGGTTCCATAAAAAATCATTAGAATATAGTTTTTACATTTAGTTTACAAAACTAATGATTTTTCTTACTTTTTTGTCAGAATGAAAAAATTATTTTTTTACCCTCACCGCATCAGGAACTAACATTTCATATTCGCCTCCATGACGTAAAACATCACGTACAATGCTCGAACTTATAAAAGATGTACTTGCAGCAGTTAATAAGAATACGGTTTCTATTTTAGAAAGTTTTCTATTGGTGTGTGCAATGGCTTTTTCGAATTCAAAATCGGCTGGGTTGCGCAGACCTCTTAAAATGAAATTAGCTTTTTCTTTTTTAGCTAAATCAATTGTTAAACCTTCATACGTAATTACCGAAACTTTTGGCTCGTCTTTGAAAGTTTCTTCAATAAAGCGTTTTCTTTCTTCTAATGAAAACATGTATTTTTTTTCGGCATTCACACCAATGGCGATTACAATTTCATCAAATAAAGGAATTCCTCTTTTGATAATGTCTTCGTGTCCAAGTGTAATTGGGTCAAATGATCCTGGGAATATGGCTTTTCTCATTTTTTTGAGGTTCTAAGGTTCTGAGATTCTAAGATTCTAAGTTGCTAAGTTGCTAAGTTTTTAAACTGCTACTAAAATTGAATTTTGATATTGATATTTTGAATTTTATTTTTTTGAATTTCCTCTAAGTTATTCTTTTAGTGTTTATAGAAGCAACCCATTCTTCTTTTTTACAGATTCTACAGTTTGCTGTTCCTGCTTTTTGTTCTTCGGTATGTCCACAGAAACTACAGGAATAAACGCCGTCAGTAGGAATGAATTTGCTTTTTGCATAAAATAAAGAAGGTAGAATAGGTAATCCGTATCCAACCTCTTTGTCTTCGTAGTAAAAAACACTTATTTCACCGCTGGTTTCAATGAATGCATGTTTAACTTGTCCTAAATGTTCAATCGATTTGATTCTTAATTCTGCAAAAAATTCGTCTTGCGCCAAACTTTCTTTTCTGAAAGTAGAAACAGAAAATTTTCCATCATTGATTAAGCATTCGGTTTTACCTTCTATAAATTCTTCAAATTTTTTGCTTTTTCCTGTCAGCCAAGTTACAGATCGGTATAAAATAATAATTACTGTAAAAACGATTGCAGCAGGAATAATTCCGACATCTTCATAAAACATCGGGTCGCCGGCGGCAGAACCTAATGCAATTATAATTACAGTTTCAAAAATAGATAACTGTTTTACACCTCTTTTTCCTGCCAGTTTAAGAGTCAGTAAAAGAATAATAAACATTATGGTTGAACGAAATATTACTTCAAAAATAAAGCTCTCTGGTAGATTATTAAAAAGAAGTCTTTCCCACTCGAAAATTTGTTTCATTTTTTTATTACTAAGTTAGCTATCTAAGGTACTAAGTTTTGATGTCAAAGATGTATTTAAATTTCCATGTCGTAAGTTGCACTTTTCTGTAAATTTTGATAAACCAGCAATTCTAAAAAAATAAGGTTCTGAAATCTTAGTATCTTAGAATCTCAGAACCTTAGTGTCTTTTTTAAGCAAGAGCTAACTCAATTGCATTTGTAAATAAATCTTCCAGAGAAATTCCAGCTGCTTTTGCTTGTTGCGGAATAAGACTTTCTGTTGTTAAACCTGGAATCGTATTCATTTCAAGCATATGTGGTTCGTCGTTTACAATGATGAATTCGCTTCTTGAGAAACCTTTCATTTTTAAAACTTCGTAAGCACGTTTTGCAGTTTCTCCAACTTTTTTAGTCATTTCGTCAGAGATTCTTGCTGGCGTTATTTCTTGCGATTTTCCTTCGTATTTTGCTTCATAATCAAAGAAATCATTTTCTGATACAATTTCTGTAATCGGTAAAACTTTGATTTCTCCTTGATAATTGATTACTCCAACAGAAACTTCTGTTCCGTCAAGGAAGCTCTCGATGATGATTTCGTTGTCTTCTTTATAAGCTACCTCAATTGCAATTGGAAGTTCGGCTTCTGTTTTTACTTTTGAAATTCCGAAACTTGAACCTGCTTTGTTTGGTTTTACAAAACAAGGAAGTCCAACTTTTTCTATAATTTCTTGTGTATTAATTTTATCTCCTTTATTCAAATAATAAGAAATAGCGGTTTTAATTCCGTATGGTTTTAAAACAGACAATAAATCTCTTTTGTTGAAGGTTAGAGCTGATTGATAATAATCGCAAGAAGATTGTGGCATACCGATTAATTCAAAATAAGCCTGCATTAATCCGTCTTCGCCTGGAGTTCCGTGAATAGCATTGAAAATACAGTCAAATGTGATTTTTTCGCCGTTTACCGTTACAGAAAAGTCATTTCTATCAATTGGGAATTCAGCATCGTTTTGGTCTACGTAAACCCATTTTTCTTTAAAAATGTGAATACGAAATCCGTTGTATTTTGTTTTGTCAAGATATTGATAAACGACATTTCCGCTGATTAGAGAAATTTTATATTCGCTAGAATAGCCGCCCATGATAATAGCAATGTTTTTCATTGTATATTTTTATTTTTTAATTGTTTTAAGTTTAATGTTTCAAGTTTGTTTGCCACTGATTGCACAGATTAAAAAGATTTTTCCGCAATATTGTCATTTCGACGAAGGAGACCCGAGCGATAGCGAACAGGCAAAGCAAATCTCCGTAAGTAGCTCTACAAAGATTTTACTATATATAATGTCAATTCTTCGACTTCTCTCAGGAGGACAAACAGGAATAAGTAAATTCTTCTTAAGAAGAAATTGTACTAATTTTTATTAAAGAACGTTGTTATAAAAACCGAGTGCCCTAGCCCTGATAGAAGCGATATCCTTTTATGGTGGGGTTCACCATAAAAGATATAGCGGATAGCAGGAATCAGCTCCTGAAAAATAAAAAAATCAAATTTTTAAATTGCTTCGCCTGTTCGCTATCGCTCGAGTCCAAATTCCAAGAGATCTCTGTTTTAAACAAAATTATCATTTTTTTTGAAACGAAATACTTTATCTTTGTCGCTATTAAAAATAAATTTATGAGTTTACGTCAGTATTTAACAAGTCGAGTTTTTTTCTTGCAATTGCTTGCGGCCGCAGCTATTATAGCGGTTATTGGTTACTTATTTATGCATTGGTTAACTTTTACAACTGATCACGGACACGAAATCGCTGTTCCGAATTTGTCTAAATTGACTGAAGAGCAGGTAGAACAAAAATTAGACGAACTGGATTTAGATTATGTACTATTGGACAGTGTTGATTACAGAAGTGAATTTCCAAAATATAGTGTTGTTGAGCAAGATCCGTTGCCAGGAACAAAGGTAAAAGTGGGAAGAAAGATTTATATTAAAATTAATGCATCAGGTTTTTCGTCAGTTAAAATTCCTGATTTGATTGAAAAAACATATCGTGAGGCTGTTCCAACGCTGAAAGCTTTGGGGCTTGAGCTGGGAACGATTACGTATATTCCGAATCTTGGAAAAGATATGGTTTTGGAAATGCGTTTGAAAGGTAGAAACTTAAAAGTTGGAGACCGCGTTTTGAAAGCTTCTAAAATCGACTTGGTTTTAGGAGATGGAAAAGCAAGTTATGTAGATGAAAGCCAGGCGACAGATAGTACCGCAGCGCCTGTAGAAACCCCACAAGATGAACAATAATATTGAAGAAAACTTAGATCTAGAAGACGAATTATTCGAACATTATAGATTTGAAGTCCCAAAAGGTCAAGCGTTTTTGCGTATTGACAAATATTTAATGTATTTGATTCCGAATGCCACAAGAAATAAAATTCAGAATGCGGCGACTAACGGAAACATTTTTGTAAATGATATTCCAGTAAAATCAAATTATAAAGTAAAACCTTTTGATGTGATAACGGTTATGTTGTCGCATCCACCATTTGAAAATCATGTTCTTCCTGAAGATATTCCGTTGAATATTGTTTATGAAGATGATGCTCTTTTATTGATTAATAAAGAGCCTGGAATGGTTGTGCATCCTGGTCATGGAAATTATACGGGAACCTTGGTAAACGCTTTGGCACATCATTTTGATAATCTGCCAATGAACTCTAGCGAACGTCCAGGTTTGGTACATCGAATTGATAAAGACACTTCAGGACTTTTGGTTGTAGCCAAAACAGAAGCTGCAATGACACATTTAGCAAAACAATTTGAGGCTAAAACAACCGAACGTGAATACATTGCTCTAGTTTGGGGAAATGTTGTTGCAGACAGTGGTACAATTGAAGGAAACTTGGCAAGGCACTTAAAAGATCGTATGCAAATGGCTGTTTTTGATGATCCTGAAATAGGTAAACCTGCCATTACACATTATAAAGTTTTAGAACGTTTTGGTTATGTAACTTTGATTTCTTGTAAACTGGAAACAGGTAGAACACATCAAATTCGTGCGCATATGAAGCATATTGGGCATCCGTTATTTAATGATGAACGTTACGGAGGTCACTTGATTCTAAAAGGAACGACTTTTACCAAATACAAACAGTTTATTGAAAATTGTTTTAAAGCATTACCGCGTCAAGCTTTACATGCTAAAACTCTCGGATTTATTCACCCCAATACGGGAGAATTAATGCGTTTTGATACAGAACTTCCTCAGGATTTTAAAGATTGTATCGAGAAATGGCAGAATTATGTGAAATCGCATAATACTGATGAAGAGAATTAATTAGATAATTTCTTGAATGAAATAAAATAAAAAATGCTCCTATAAGGAGCATTTTTTATTTTGAATTTACACATTATCAAATTTTTTTTAATTCAATTCTGAATGATATTTTATTTTTCCGATTGATCCGGTTTCTGATGGTAAAAGTTCGAAAACAGAAGTAGGGGCAAGGCCTTGTTCAATTCTGTGCGAAACATAAATAATACTCACATTTGTTTCTTGTTTGATGGTATTGATTAACTGAATTACCAAATCTACGTTTTCGTCGTCTAAACCTTCAACGGGTTCGTCTAGAATTAATAACGGCGGATGTTTTAAAACGGCACGAACAATTAAAGCTACTCGTTGTTGTCCAACAGAAAGATCAATAAAACGTTTTTTGCGTAAATGCGTCATTTCAATCACTTCCAGCCATTGTGTTACAATTTGTTTTTGATGTGTCGTTGGTTCAGTATAAAGTCCGATTTGATCAAAGAAACCAGATAAAATCATTTGTTCGAGCGTGTGGCTTTTCTGAAACAAATCAGTCATTGAAGTCGTGAAGATTCCAATTTGCTTTTTGATTTCCCAAACACTTTCGCCAGTTCCTTTTTTTCTTCCAAACAAAAATAAATTCTGTCCAAAACCTTTCGGATTATCTCCTGTAATCAATGATAAAATAGTACTTTTTCCAGAACCATTTGGTCCGATTAATTGCCAGAATTCACCTTGTTTTACGGTCCACGAAATGTTGTTTAAAATTTTTCGCTCTTCATAACTTACTGAAACTTCTTCCAATTTTATTAATACACTTTCGTGAAAATTATGTGGTTCTGCAGCTTTTGGAATTGCAGCTGTATTTAAAGTTTTAAAATGATTTTCGTTTTTTACAAACGGATGTAATTCAAAAGAATTGTCTTTAATTAAGACCTTATTTGGAACAAAATCAAGTACATCTACATTTCTGTTCAACAACTGGATAATGGCAATAGAGTCGGTTAGTTTTTCTAAAGATTGAGCCAAAACCACTCTCGAAGCCTGATCTAAATGGTCAAAAGGATTATCGAAAATGATGAAATCTGGTTTTTGGTTGATACAGTATTTTAAAAACTCTTTTTTACGTTCGCCCGAAGAAAAGGTTCTGAGTTGTCTGTTTGACGTTGAAGCTTCAACACTGTCATATTGAAACTCTTTTTCTATAAATTTTTCGATGGCAATGTCAGAAAAAAGTATTCCTTTTTGATCGTTAAAAACGGCTAATTCTCCAGTTGCTTCGCCATTTAATATGTTGTCTATTAGTTTTTTTTTGTTTACCTGATTTGATAAAAGTATATCCCAGTGTTGCATTGTATTGTTGAATTTTGAATATTTTTTTAGCTAAAGATTAATAAGGTTCCAATGATTAATCTTTTTAATCTGTTGCTAAATATGGTTTTATTCTGATTTTTTTGTTGCCATTTCGCGGTCATTACGAGACCATTCGCTCCAAGAACCCACATAGAGTTTCGGGATTGAAAGTCCAGCATAATCCATTGCTAATAACGTATGGCAGGCCGTAACTCCCGATCCGCAATGTACGATTATGTTTTCGTCTTTTTTATCTCCAATTATAGATTTATACTTTTGGGCTAATTCTTCAGAAGATTTAAAAAGCCCGTTTTTATCTAAATTTTCAGTTAACGGAACATTGATTGCTCCCGGAATATGACCAGCAATTAAATCCAATGGTTCGGTCAATCCGTCAAATCTGTTTTTATCTCGAACATCAATTACAATGTTTTGATCGTTTTTACGGGCTTTTTCGACTTCATTTATATCGGCTAAAGCCAATTCCCATTTTTGCGAAGGATATGCTGTTTTTTCGAAAGTCTCGTTTCCAGAATTTGTTAGAAAACCAGCTTGAATTGCCGTTTGATAACCGCCGTTTAAAACCTGAATTTTTTCATGTCCAACAGCGCGAAGCATCCACCAAAAACGAGCTGCGAAGTTTGTACCATTTTTATCATCGTAAACTACAATATGATCTGAAGGCAAAATTCCTAAAGAAGAAATTGTGTTTGAAAATGCCTCAGGAGAAGGCAAAGGATGTCTTCCACCATTTGCAGGATTTTCTGGAATGGTTGTCAAATCACGATTTAAATCGACAAAACGAGCGCCTTTTAAATGTTCTTTTTGATAGTTTTCAAAATGGTTCGTACCAGTTCGAGCATCAACTAAAATGATTTTTGAAGTGGTATTTAATTCAATTAATTCGTTGGCGGTAATTAGGGGAGAAATTGCAGCAGACATTTTATTATTTAACTAGGAATTTTTTCAATCAAAATTTCATGTTCAGATTTGTCAAAATAGGTACAAGTCATTTCTACGATATCAACACGCCATTTTGCAATTCCAGCTTGCGCGCAATGGTTGCAAAAAGTCATATAATCGGTTTCGCCATGTTGGTGTTTTACCAGATTTTCTATAAAAAGTTCTTTGTTTGGAAAATCAGCAACTTTAATTTCAGGGTATTTCTCTTCTGCTTCAGCAGTAAAATTATTTAAGCCGTAATAAACGACACTTCCGTCTTTCACGTATGTGTCGTATCCTTTAACACCTAAAATGATTAAATCCTGAATATAATTTGGAAAATCTGCTCCTGATTTTACTTTCGAGTGCGCTTCTTTTATTTGTTCTATTGTAAACATATTTATTTTAGATTTTAGATTTAATTTTCGCCACGAATTACACCAATTTGCAACAATTTTTGTTTAATTTAAGGAAAAGTAATTCGTGTAAATTGGTGTAATTCGTGGCAAACGAAAAAGTTTTTATTTCAAAAATACGATTAATGCTTTTATAAACGAATCAAAAGATTCAATATGTGGTAAATGTCCTGTATTTGGAATTTCAACCAATTTTGAATTCGGAATTGCTTTTTGTGTTCTTTTACCCAATTCGGCATAATTTCCCATTGTTTTTTGGACTTCGGCAGAAACTAATGGTTTTCCTAAAGCAGTTTTATCTCTCGTTCCGATAATTAAAAGTGTTGGACTTTTTATGTTTTTAAATTCGTACAAAACAGGCTGAGTAAAAATCATATCATATAGAAGTGCCGAATTCCAAGCGACTTTATTATAATCTGGAGCTGTTGTCCAACCAGCGCCTAATTCTGCCCATTTTTGGTAATCTGTATTCCATTTTCCATCATAATAATTCGCCATTTGGTATTTTTTGATACCTTCATAATTTTGTTTTAATTCCGATTCATACCACCAATCAACCGGTTTATAAGGAACGATTAATTTCCAATCTTCCAATCCAATTGGATTTTCTAAAACTAATTTTTCAGCAGTTTGAGGATACATTAAAGCAAAACGCGTTGCCAACATTCCGCCCATAGAATGTCCTAAAACAGTTGTTTTTTCGATTCCTAAATGATCTAAAAGTTTTTTGGTATTTTCTGCTAATTGCTGAAACGTATATTGAAAATTATCCGGTTTTGTAGATTTTCCAAAGCCAATCTGATCGGGAACAATTACTCGAAAACCTTCTTTTGTAAGTGCTTTTATAGTGGTTTCCCAATAAGCGCCGTTGAAGTTTTTTCCGTGAAGAAGTAAAATGTTTTTATTATTGTAATTATCAGGCTTAACATCCATATAAGCCATTTTTAGCGTTTGACGCTGATTGTTTAATTCAAGAAACTGAACAGAAAATGGATATTCATAATTCGTTAAATTAATATCTAATTGCTTGATTTTCTGTTCTTGTGAAAAACAAATAACGGGTAATAAGAGTATAAGGAGTTTTAAGGTTTTCATGCAAAAACGATTTTTTTATTAAGGATTATAAAATTACCGCTATGCATTTTTAAAACCAAAGAATACAGGCTGAAAGTTATCTCAAAATAGCGATTGAGTTAAAAATTAAGCCATTACAGCAATAATGTTCAAGGCAATTCTGCCAAGATGCTCATCTCCTTTAATTTCAACTTTTTCCAAAGCTTCAGTTGGCGTCATTCCTTTAGAAAATAAAAGCCAGGCATCTTGCGGATCAATTTTTATAGTTGAAGTTGCTTTTTCTTCAAAAGAATCGACAAATTCCCAATCATTTTCTTTTTTGATAATACTCCATCGTCCGCCAATTTCTGTGTCGACAATCAAAGTTACAATGGTGTTTACTGGAGCTTTTGTTTCTCTGTAAGTGTGAGGTAAAGCTTGAGCAAATGTATTTATAAATGGATAAAATAATTCTTTGGTAAAAAGAGCTTGTTTGCCTACAGCATCTCTAATTTGCTGTTGATGCAGGAATTTTTCGGTGTATTCACGCGCAATATGAAACCAATTTAACGAAGTTTCTTCGCCTGCCCAAGCAACAGAAAAAACAGCATTTTCTAACGGATTTAAAGATTGGATATGTTCGCAAAACTCTTTTCCTGTCGATTCTAGTAAATTGATTAAGACATTTGGACTCAGTCTTTTTGTAGCATTTGTCCAAGTCATATTCAGCTGATTCAAAAAGTCAATTAAATCGCTATATGAATTTATATTCTCAGGAATTTCTCCAAAATAATGATCTCTGGAAATAGATAATGTTCTTAGATTTCCATCTAATAAATGAGACGCGATATCTTTAACAAGCCATTTTTTGGCAACAGTTTGTTTCTGCCATTCTTCTTCGGTTAATGATTTTAAAAGATCAATTAATAACTGATCCAGAACAGGGAAGAGGTGTGAAGTCTGAATCGGAGTTCTTTGAGAAATTTTCATAGTATTATTTTTGATCTGAATTTTTAAAATCACTGTTTTTTAAAGTGATAACACGCTGCGGATACGGAATATCAATATTATTTTCATCAAATCTCTTTTTTATACTTTGGAGTAGATCACAATACATTACAAATCCATCAGTAGAGTTTTTGGCCCAAGCCCACGCTTTTAAATTGACGCTCGAATCTGCTAAGGCAACCACGCGTGCAACGACCAATGGTGTTTTTTCTTTTTTAGCTTCAGCAGTTCGGGTATCAATAAATAAAGGATGTTTGGCAATTTCTTCTTTCATTATTTCTAATGCTTTTTCTACATCAGATTCGTAACCAATTCCAATTTCTATGATTTTACAGCATTTGGTATCGTGCATATTGGTATTGACAATAATTTGTGCACTAATGACAGAATTAGGAATAATAATTCGGTTATTTTCGGCATCTTTTAAAACAACTTGTCTTAGATTAATGTCTTCGACAGTTCCAACAAAGTTGTTGATTGTTATTTTATCATTGATTTTAAAAGGCTTAAAAATCACTAAAAAAATACCGCTTACAATATTACTCAAAGCTTGTTGTGAAGCCAAACCTGCGACAAGCGAAATAACTCCAGCACCAGCTAAAAAAGAATGTCCAATGATTTTAAATTCAGGAATCTGGATTAAGGCAAAAGCAAAACCTAAAATATATATTATCGTTATGATTAAGTGTTTTAGAAATTTAAAACCTGTTGCGTCGTATTCTTTATCAATTTGTTTTTTGTATAAAAGATAACGAAGCGCTCGATCGGTAATCATACCAAGAATAATGGTTGTAATGGCAATTATGGTAATAAAAATACCGATTCTAAAATCTTTTATATAATCAATCATTGTTTAGTTTTTTAGGCTTTTGAGTTTCTAAGGAGCTAAGAAACTAAGCTTTCCTGAATATTTTGTTTTTATTTCAGTTTTCTAAAAATAAATACTTAATGTGAAATAACAGATTCGATTAGCCATTTGTTATTTACTTTTTTCAGGTTGAATTCTATAGTGAAAATTACATCCTGATTGGGAGTTACAATAATTTGAGCAGTCGAATCTGTTATTGTTTTTTCAAAATATTCGGCATCTTTTTCTTTGTTCAGAAATCTGGATTTTTGATCGTCAGGAAGACTTTTTTCCATCTTTTTAAGTGTTTCCAGATTAATTTTGTTTGCTGGATTTGGAATCAGCAATTTTTCTGCATCCTTAATATCAAAGCGATTTGTGGCTGCTAAATAAGCAACAACAGTTTCTTTTGGAGTTTTAAGAGATGACTCGCAACTCACAAAAAGAAATAGAAAGAATAAATATGCGATTGAATATTTCATTTGTTTTTTGTTTTACAAACCAACAAAGTCATCACTTTTAGGGAAAATGCTCAAAGCCTGAATTGCAATTTCTGGAGTTGGAGAAGCTAATTTTCTCAGTTTTGTGTCCATCCAGGCGCCATCAACAGTGATTGTTGCGCAAAGTGTATCATCTTCTCTTCTAAATTCGTGAATGATAGACCAGCGTGAAGCATCGGCTTTCATTTTTGATGTTTTGGTATGAATGAATATTTTATCTGAAAGTTTTAATTCTTTTCTGAAAACACATTCTTCTCTAAATAATACCGGGCCAAAACCTTGTGTTTGCATTACTTTTAATGTTAAACCCAATTCTTCTAGGATTTCGATACGATGTTGTGCACCAAAATCATAATAAGCACTGTGACGAACGTGAAAATTTGGGTCAAGATCTGACCAACGAAAAGATATTTCTTTTGTAAATGAAGCCATTTTGTTATTGTATTTTTAATGATAAACCGAAATTACGAATAATAAACCAGCAAAAAATACTATGCATGCATATTTTTTTGTTTTCTCTATTTAAAGGATTTTTATTTTCTAAAAAAAATCTAATAGGTTAGAAAATTCAAATCTTACTGTGTTTCTAAGCTATTTATAATTTCATTTTAGATAATTCAACTTCCAGTTTGTCAAAATTCTCCTCATTTTTATCAACAACATAAGGCTTTAGTTTTTGGCATTCTTCTTCCGTTTCAAAAAGCATTTTAAAAACGACCTTCGTTTGATTTTCTGCAACAGTTTCGAAAGTTGTTAGAATCTGAAAAAGGGGTTTCGAATGACGTTTCCAAGCAATAAGATTGGGTTTGTCTATTTTGATGAATTCACATTCGTTGGCATAATTTCCGACTTCTGGACCGTGCATAATAAAACTCCATTTACCGCCTTCGCAAAAATTAAATTCGTGAAAAGTATTGCTAAAACCTTTTGGTCCCCACCAATTTTTTAAATGATCAGGATCACTCCAGGCTTTAAAAACCAATTCTTGCGGGAAATTTAAAACTCGTGTCGTAACGATTTCTGAATCTGGTGTTGTGGAAAGAATTTTTGAAGTCATTGCTGTAAAGTTTTAAATTGTACAAAAACTTGATAGTGATAAAGTTAAGATTATTTTGTTAACTGTTATCTATCAGTTTTTCTAAATTAAATAGTTTCGCGATTGTCTCATTCGTACTCAATTTTGTTTACTTTGATATAATACGGAATAAGTAGTAGAATTTCTAGACGCAAAGGGAAATGTCCATCTTCTCTCGTAAATGGCAGTACAAACATAGAAGCTAAGCAGATTACGACTCCGACAATTGCATCAATTTTAGCAATTAATATGGCATTATCTTTTTCAAACCAAAGCGAATAAGCAGCGAATCCTTTTAATGACATAATTGCAATGATAAAAATTCCGATTCCAGAATAAGCGGTATTGCTTGAAAAACCATAAAGCGACAATTCGACGTTGTCTGTAAAAGCATTTCCTATTAATGATGCCAAACCACAAACTGCTAGAATCATAAAAATCCAGCAGAAAGTTTTAATCCACCACGGTAATAATTTACGTCTAATTACTATCGATTTTTCAAATTCGTCAAAATTGCTTTTTAGTTCTTGTTCCATAGTTAGTTTTTTGGTTTTAATTTTTAATTGATTTTAAGATTCTATTTGTTCTGGTTTTGAGTTTAATTTTTTAACAATCCACGGAAGTGTAAGTCCTTGTCCGATAAGAGTAAAGAGCACAACCGCTACAGAAATAAAGATAATCGTATTTCTTTCCGGAAATGGATCACCATTTTCAAGAATTCTAGGGAGTCCAATAGCAATAGCAAGAGATACAATACCGCGCATTCCTGACCAGCCTAAAATAATACTGTTATTAAAATCAAGAAGAGCATCTTTACTGATTTTTCTTTTTCTGGTACGGTTTTTCTGAAATGCTTTTTGGAGATTGATTTTTTGAAGAAATACTCTAACAAATCGTATTAGTAATGCGACAATTGTGATGATAAATGCATAACCGATATAAGGAAGTATCATATCGTCTTTAATGTCTTTTAATACATATCTAAAATTAAGTCCGATTAGGATAAAAATTAATCCGTTCAATAAAAAGATAATGACATCCCAAAGGCTTCGTGAGCTATTTTTGAGATGTTCGGGAAATACTTGTCTGCTAAAACGGGCAATTGCCAGTCCAGAAATAACCACAGCAATAACTCCCGAAACATGTAAATGTTCTGCAATTAAATAGGTTACAAAAGGCATTAATAACATAAAACTAATTGCAACATTGGTATTTTTGCGAACTTTTTTTAAGATGATTGAGAGAATTTTTGACATTACAAAACCTACGAGAAAGCCACCTCCTAAAAGTAAAGCAAATTGCAATGTAGCTTTCCAGATTACAAAAGCAGAACCCATGACAGCAGCAACCGCAAATCGATAAGCAACCAATGCCGAAGCATCATTTATTAAACTTTCGCCCTCAAGAATAGTAATTGTTTTATGAGATATTCCTAATCCTTTTGTGATGCTTATGGCAGCAACAGCGTCGGTTGCAGAAAGAATTGCCCCAAGTACAAATGCTAGAGACCAAGTTATATTTGGAATCATGTAATGCGCCACTACTGCAATCCAAAATGTTGTCAGAAAAACCAAAGTTATAGCCAGTGTACTTATGGTATTTAGGTTGGTTTTAAAATCTTTAGGCGAAATATTAAAGGATGCATCGTAAAGCAATGGCGGAAGAAATAGCAGAAAAATAATTTCAGGATTAATTTCGATTTCATTCATTGTTGGAATAAATCCAATTGCAATTCCGACAATTACAAGAAGAATTGGGTAAGGTAATTTTACTTTGTCAGCAAAGGCAGATAATCCAATTACGATGGCGAGTATAAATATAATGATGCTGTAGTTTTCCATTATTGTGAAAGCTATTTTTTAAGTTGAGCATTATCTCCATTATAGAAATCAATAATAGAGGTTTCTTCAAATAAATAAGATTTTAATTTTGCTTTGGTAGTTTCAGATGTAGTTGGTTCGTCTTCTTTCATCGTATTGGTTTCGGTCTCGGTTATTTCTCCTTTTTCAAAATCATAAAAAAGACCTGAACGGCCTCCGGCACCACTAAAATAAGTTTCCATAGAATACAGTATAAGATCATTTTTTATGTATTTAAATACACTCATAAATGTCCCACTAGGCCCCATTCCATAAAGACTAATATGTAATTCTCCATTTTCAATTATAACGTCTTCTGTGTCATAAAGTTTAAAATCGTATTCGTTGTATTCAACTGGCATTACAATCTCAGAAACTTTGTCTAAACGATACGATTTATCTTCGTTTCTTAAGAGAACCAGCGTTGGTCTTTTTAACGTATTACTGTTTTTGTGTTTCAGTACTATAACTGCATCTTCTAAACCGTCATTGTTTAAATCTCCTTCGGTTTCATACTGAATAGCATAAACATCAAGTTTAGGAAGAAAATCTGTTAGTTTGTTTCCCGTTTTTGGATAAGTAACTTCAGGTTCAGAAGGATCGTTTTCTTCATATGCTTCATCTGCAGTTTCAAAGTTTTGATTAGGAAGACTATCTACAATTTCAACATTTTTTGTATCATTATTGGATTGTTTTTTACAAGATTGAATGGCGAAAATAAATATAATAAAGGCAATAATCGATGATAATTTATTCATTTAAATATTGTTTTTTAAATAATTAGTTTTTGATAAGCTCCTTTTTTAAATTTTCAATTTGAGAAGGGCCGCTTAGTTTTCTATTAATGATCATTCCGTTTTCATCTGCGAGAAAATGCCACGGAATAGCAAGTGATTGACTTCCGTTTAAAGCTCTTAAATCTGCATCCAATTTTTTGTTAACTCTTATATGATAACCTTCTAAATTGTAAAAATGAGCCATTTCCCGCCATTGTTTTTCTCTGAAATCTTTATCGATTGAAATGTAAACCATTGTGATGTTTTGTGATTTCAGCAATTCGTATAATTGAGTATTGTATTTGAATTCTTCTTTGCACGGACCACACCACGTTGCCCAGATGTCTACATAATATTGTTTTCCTTTTAGTTCTTTTAGAGCGTCTTTAATCGAGTTGAAGTTTGTTGTATTCTCTACAAACTTGATGTTTTTGTTTAAAGATTCCTTTTGCTTGTTGTGAAAATTGATAACAGGCATAATAACAGAATCCAAAAATGAAGTAAAACGGCTTGAAGGATATTCTTTTTTAAATTGGTCAAAAAGTGTAATCAGTTCTTTCTCATAATTCTGATTAATTGCAGTGTAGTAAATATAAGCTGCGGTGTAATATTCTAATTGAAAACCAGATAAATGTTTTTTTGCGTTTTCTAAATTATGCGTATGAATAAGTCCTTGTTTACCTATTTCTGATAATTGAGAAATAGTTACTTTCTCTAAAAGAAGTTCATTATAACGTAAATAATTTTCGATATAAAAATAAAACCAAGGCGAACTCAATAGTTTTGGATCTGTAATCGGATTGGTTTGAAAAATTGTTGCCCAAAGTTCAGAATATTGTTCTTTGGTCAATGTGTTTTTGTTTCTTTCTGAATTTAATAGGTTGATAAAAGCAAGGCTTCCTTGAGCGCCTTTGTAGAAATAATCTCTGTCCGATTCAACAAGATTGTAAAAGTTTTTTGAAATCTTTTTCTCGTTTAATAATTGTTTGAAACCGGCAATTTCGGTTTGGTAGCTTTGATGAAGTTTTTGTTTGATGTCAGAAACGACACTGTCTTTTTGATAATTTCTTGTTTCGAGTTCAAAATGACCTCCAACAATCATATTTCGGTTCGGAATTAGATTGTATAATTGCTGGCCTTCCTGATTTTTAGATGCTACACGAAACTTATTTTCTTTATTTTCAGTATCGATATACACTTTGTAACTCATTCCAGGTTCGATAATCAAACTTCCATATGATTTAAATCCGTTTACTAAATCTATAAAACAGGTTTTTTCTGTGTAAAGATTGATTTCAAAATTACCAGCAGCATCTGGCTGTACAGAATTAGTAAAACCAAAAAAGTCAATTCCGTTTATTGGTATGGTATATTCAATGACATCAGGAATTTTTCCGTTGATTTTTCCACTGATTTTTATATTTT
Organism: Flavobacterium sp.; assembly: GCF_036405015.1. Taxonomy (GTDB): domain Bacteria; phylum Bacteroidota; class Bacteroidia; order Flavobacteriales; family Flavobacteriaceae; genus Flavobacterium. The sequence goes on from NZ_DASWYK010000216.1 coordinate 17,527, forward strand.
CTTTTTTTTGCTGACAAATGGCAAACAAAGGCAACAGAAGTATTAAAATTAATTGAAATAGTTTCATTGTCTTTAAAAGTTGTGTCGGTTAGTTAGTTTTTCAAATATAAAGAAAGTATTTATAAGATAAATATTATTTTCCTGAAGATTAAAGCTAACAATTTTTCCTAAAATGACATAAAAAACAGTAGTGTGCCACGAGTGTCAGGTTTGAAAAATGTCATGTTGTCAGATGATTATTGTCGTGCCAATAGTAAAACTGACAATTTACTTTGGTTTTTTATATTGGCATAAAGATTGACTTATGCCACCTGAGTTATTAAAATAAAATCAAAAATTAAATATATAAAAAATGGGTAAAATAATCGGAATTGACTTAGGTACGACGAACTCTTGTGTTTCTGTAATGGAAGGTAACGAAGCAGTTGTTATCCCTAACGCAGAAGGAAAAAGAACTACACCATCTATCATCGCTTTTGTTGAAGGTGGAGAAATTAAAGTAGGTGATCCTGCAAAAAGACAAGCAGTAACTAACCCTACAAAAACGATTGCTTCTATTAAACGTTTTATGGGACACACTTTTGCTGAAACTCAAGATGAGGCAAAAAGAGTTCCTTACAGTGTTGTAAAAGGTGACAACAATACTCCACGTGTGGATATTGACGGTCGTTTATACACTGCTCAAGAATTGTCTGCTATGACACTTCAAAAAATGAAAAAAACTGCTGAAGACTATTTAGGTCAAACAGTAACTGAGGCAGTTATTACAGTTCCTGCTTACTTTAACGATGCGCAACGTCAAGCTACAAAAGAAGCTGGAGAAATTGCTGGTCTTAAAGTTATGCGTATCATCAATGAGCCAACTGCTGCTGCATTAGCTTACGGATTAGACAAAAAAGGAACTGACCAAAAAATTGCTGTTTACGATTTAGGTGGAGGTACTTTTGATATCTCTGTTCTTGAATTAGGAGACGGTGTATTTGAAGTATTATCTACAAACGGTGATACTCACTTAGGTGGTGATGATTTTGACCAAGTTGTTATTGACTGGTTAGCTGACGAATTCAAATCTGAAGAAGGAATTGATTTACGTTTAGATCCAATGTCATTACAGCGTTTGAAAGAAGCTGCTGAGAAAGCTAAGATTGAATTATCATCTTCTGCTGAAACAGAAATCAACTTACCATACGTAACTGCTACTGCTTCTGGACCAAAACACTTAGTGAAAAAATTATCTAGAGCTAAATTTGAGCAATTATCTGATGCATTAGTAAAACGTTCTATGGAGCCAGTTGCTAAAGCATTAAAAGATGCAGGTTTATCTACATCTGATATCGACGAAGTAATCCTTGTAGGAGGTTCTACTCGTATGCCAAGAATCGCTGACGAAGTTGAAAAATTCTTCGGTAAAAAAGCTTCTAAAGGAGTTAACCCTGATGAGGTTGTTGCTATTGGAGCTGCTATTCAAGGTGGAGTTTTATCTGGAGATGTAAAAGATGTATTGTTACTTGACGTAACGCCTCTTTCTTTAGGTATCGAAACTATGGGTGGTGTATTGACTAAATTAATCGAGTCTAACACAACTATCCCAACTAAAAAATCTCAAGTATTCTCTACTGCTGCTGATTCTCAACCATCTGTTGAAATCCACGTATTACAAGGAGAAAGAGCAATGGCTGCTGATAACAAAACTATCGGTCGTTTCCACTTAGATGGTATTCCACCAGCACCAAGAGGAGTTCCTCAAATCGAAGTAACTTTCGATATCGATGCTAATGGTATCATCAAAGTTTCTGCAACTGACAAAGGAACAGGAAAATCTCACGATATCCGTATCGAAGCTTCTTCTGGATTAACAGCTGAAGAAATCGAAAAAATGAAAAAAGATGCTGAAGCTAACGCTGATGCTGACAGAATCGCAAAAGAAAGAGCTGAGAAATTGAACGAAGCTGACAGTACTATCTTCCAAACTGAATCTCAATTGAAAGAGTTAGGAGATAAATTGACAGACGAGCAAAAAACAGCTATCGAATATGCTTTAACTGAATTGAGAATGGCTCACCAATCTCAAGATCTTGACGCAATCCAAAAAGGATTAGACAATGTAAATGCAGCTTGGAAAACAGCTACAGAAGCAATGTACGCTCAAGGTGGTGAAGGTCAACAAGCTGCTCCACAACAAGAGCAGTCTTCTGGAGATAACGTAGAAGATGTTGAATTCGAAGAAGTCAAGTAAGTACTGATTAATATCAGTCAACAATAAGTGCTAAAGCGCTGTAAACGTAATGTTTACAGCGCTTTTTCTTTTTTCTCTATTTATTGATTCTGCTGTTTTTTTATCGTTTTTTATCATATATTTGTACCATATTTGTACCGGCACTTAATAGGCGATAAAGTGGCACTTATTTAAGCTAATATTAATTTAATTAGGAGATTAGAAATATGAAGAGAGTGGATAAACAATGTCTTGTCTGTGGGGACGGATTTCTGCCTAAAAGCGTGACTTCAGTCTACTGCTCTCCTAAATGCAGTAAAAAGGCATATAAACTCAAGATGAAGCGGCTTAAAAAAGAAGCGGAGCTAAAGGTGCTGGCAGATAAAATACCCAAGGACAGGATCTTTATTTCTGTTGCGGAAGCTGGCATTCTTTTTGGTGTTGCCAAAAGAACCCTTTACCGGCTTGTCGGCCTGGGGAAAATTCCTTCAGTTAATCTGGGAACCCGGCTTGTAAGAATAGACCGCAGAGTTATGGAAGAGTTGTTCGGCCCTGCACGAAGCCTGCCGCAGACTGAAAGCAGACCGAAGAAAAAATTATACAGCCTTGAAAAAGAGGACTGTTATTCAATTGGCGAAATAGCTCATAGGTTTCAGATATCTGAAGGTTCTGTCTACAGCCATATCAGAAAATATTCAATACCGACCAGACAGATCGGAAAGCATGTATATGCTCCGAAAAGCGAAATTGATAACTTGTATAACGGAAATGATTTTATATGAAACAATTAGCAAAAACCAAGGTGACGGTGCGTCTTCGCAAAGCAGAAGACCGAAATGAATGGTATGTTTACATAGAAAGCTATCCTGTTGAGGTTTCCGGAAAGAAAACTCCCCAGAGAATCCGTGAATATTTAAACAGATCCATAACAACAGTGGAGTGGGACAAGAAAAGAGCTGCCCGCACAGGTGCAGCGGGAATAAAATCCTACAAACCCAGACGCAGCGATAACGGAATTATAATCTGCAGGAGCGAAAGCGATAGGGAAATAATGCTTTATGCTGATGGAGTGCGCAAAATCAGGCAGAAAGAATACGATAATATGGATCTGTACAGTGATGCTGAGAACTTATTGGCTGAACAGAAGGAGAAAGGGAAAGAGGATTTTATAAAATATATTGCTGCTGTGGCGGCTAAAAGACACGCCCGAGGTTCAAAATCCATTCAGATCAATTGGGAACGGACTGGAGAATTTTTAAAAAGCTATTCCAAAGGGAGCCTGATGTTTTCACAGGTTGACAGCAGAATGGCGGAGGATTTTAAACTGTTTCTGCTGGGTGCCCCGCTCGGAGGAGGCAAAAAAGGAATACTTTCCCGCAACACTGCGGCAAGGTATTTCTCCATTTTTAAAGCGGCTTTAAAACAGGCCTTTATCGACGGATATCTAACAGTTGATTTATCTTCAAAAATAAAAGGCATTCCGGATCAGGAGTCAAGACGTGAATATCTGACCATTAAAGAATTAAATGCACTTGCATCAACTGAATGTGAAAAAGACGTCCTTAAAAGAGCAGCGCTATTCTCAGCCCTTACAGGTATGAGGCATTCCGACATCCAGAAGCTCCGCTGGAAAGAAGTAACCGTGGAAGATGGCATGGCTAAACTGCATTTTACGCAGAAAAAGACAAAGGGTGTGGAATATATGCCTATTTCCCAGCAGGCTCTCCAACTCTGCGCAGAGCCTAGGCTGCCCGAGCAGCTTGTTTTCGAGGATCTTACAGACCCGTCGTGGATTTCTCGCCCTTTGAAAAAATGGGTTGAATCGGCAGGCATTAAAAAAAATATCACCTTCCACTGCTTCCGCCATACATTTGCAACGCTGCAGCTTTCAAGCGGAACAGACATTTATACGGTCAGCAAAATGCTGGGGCATACCAACGTGAAAACTACTCAGATCTATGCAAAAGTGGTAGATGAGAAGAAAAATAAAGCATCAGAAGCAATACAATTGGTATCTTTAAAGAAAAAAGAGTAATGAAAACAAAGTACTTCGAATATATTGCAGTTTACCTGTCTGTATTTTTGGTATGTGTCTTTGTCGGCATAATAGGAAGAATGGTGCTTCTGGAAAAAGGCGCGGATGAATATACGGCTGGCGTATTCTTTTGGATCAGCACTGGATTTGGAGTTTTAATGTTCGCAATTCTAAGTTTATTTCTAAACGAATTGGCTGAGAGATTGCTGAATCGTTTTTTGAAGGCAGAAAAAAATGAAACGCCTGAAAACTGGATTCCAAATGAAGATCTTGAAAAAATAGAAGAGCAAAAACAGAATGCTTTAACTAAACCAGGTTTGTCTGAAGATAAAAATTCAGCCATCGATATTGAACATATAAGGAAAGAGAGGCAGAATGCATTCAAAGATCAGAAACAAGCCAGAATCGATACAGCCATCCGTTATGCACAGCAAGAGTTTGCAATGTATGCGTCGGATGATGATTTAAAACAATTGAGTAATAATATAATCATATATGCTGAAGAAATAAATTTTGAAAAGATTAAACCTTTAAAAATAAAAGATCTTTCCAATCTTGATTTGTATCATTTTGGCTGGAATATCTGGAATTATTTTAAAGTAAGCAGACAGGACAGAGCAGCGCAATTTTTAAAACTGACTTTTGCTGACGCTTTAAAAGATGTGGAGGAGAAGAGCATAAAAACGCATCTCAAAGACGACGAAAAGAAAGGGCTTATTAAGATAAGAGAAGATTTTAATCATTTTTAAAATGAAATAGCTACAAAATACAGTGTTTTTTAAGTGTTTTTGCTGTGTATCAGGACACAGCAAAAACACTTTTTTCATTTGCATCATAACGATTAAAAACAATAGTTATGGACATCAATAATATCTCTTTTGAAGACCTGCCTAAAGCAGTATCATACTTAGCTAGAGAAATTGCAGAGATTAAACTTTTGATTCAGAATGTGCAGGTATTTGAATCTAAGGCAAAAAGCAATCCCATCGGCATTGAAGAAGCAAGCCGGCTGGTAGGCAAAGCAAAGCCGACAATTTACGCTCTCGTAAGACAGAGAAGAATTCCTTGTTATAAATATGGTAAAAAACTCTATTTTTTTGAAGAAGAACTTTTAGAATGGATCTCTAAAGGGAAAAAGAAAACAATACAGGAATTAGAATCAGAAGTATTGAAATATAATTATAAGAATAGATGATAGTCGGTAAGAGGAGAGCAGGATTCTAGCTATAACAATTGAAGTTCCGTCTTTGCTACGTTTTTATAATCTTTTAAATCCTAAGTGCACCGATTCACTACCCAAATTTTAATTGTTGCTTTTTTTTGTATTTAACCAATTGATATTCAGTGGTATTTTTCTCAATGATTTGATTGTAAATATATCAATATTTTTTTATTATTTATAAATTTAATTTTTGATGCTTCTCAGATGGAAAGTCTTTTGAAAAATCCTTTGCTTTTCGTTGTAAAAAGAGGTGCCAACTCCAGATCTAAAAGTCTTGCCTCCCAATAATGGTAATAATCTCTATTCGTTTATCTCCATTTAATCGGTAATAAATAGTATCGACTCCGCAAACGCAATAACGATATCCTTTTTTGATGTGGTCGGCTGATGGAAATAAAAATGGATTTTGTTCTATTTTGTCAAAACAATCGTAAATCATATTGAAATAGTTATCGGCCTGATCCATTCCGAACTTACCGACACCATAGTAATAAATTCTTTTTAAATCTTCTTTGGCTTCGCTACTTAAATAATAGCTATACATCCCCCAAATCCTTTTTAAATTCCGCTAACATTTCTTCTCTGGTTTGTATCTTTACAAAGCCACTTTTTTCTCCCTTATTTATTTTAGCTCTTACAAAGTCATAAAACTCTTCTTGTGAACGTGCTTTTTTTATTAAAAAGTTAATGGCTTCACTTTTACTGCTAAACTCTTCTGCATTAATCTGATTTCTTAACCATTCTTCATTGGGAGCAGTTAATGATATACTTTGTCGTGTCATAATAATAAAAAATATTTTGGTGTAAATTTACACCAAAATATTGATGATAGAAAAAGATTAGGGAAAAAATTTAATGAGCCTCCCACCTTATCTTTTACTTGCAGAAAAGCTATCATCTTCAAACAGTTGAGGGCGAATTAGTACAGTATAGCTGATTGGTTTTTACTGGGATGTCTCTATATTATGGATAGATCAACAAGAAAAATTAGCGGGCTTCTTTATTTTATATTGTTATTGTGATTTCGATATTCTCCCGGAGTCAGGGTTACTATTTGTTTGAATACCTTTGAAAAATGAGGCAGACTTGAAAAACCAGTATCTGCTGCGATTTCTATAAATGTTTTATCTGTTGTTGCAATTAAGTACTGCGCTCTTTCTATCTTTTTTTCGTGAATATAATTTAAAGGCCTTTGCCCTGTATGGATAAGGAACTGTTTTGAAAAATAGTCCTGATTCTGGTTAACTCTTTTTGCTAAATCCGCTATTGTAAGATTTTGGTCTAAGTGAAGCTGGATATGGCTCATTGTATCTAAAATTTTTGAGGTTTTTGCGGGATTTGGATTCTGTTTGAAGACATCCGGACTTAGAAATTTGGAAATTAATAGAAAAAGGATTCCCTGGTTTTCAAATTTCAGATTCAACTTTTTTGTGTTATTAAGAGATTGATATTCTTTGTAATACGTTTCCTTTTCATATACCTTTGGATTGTCAGATCTGTTTATTCCTCTTCCGGGATTGTTTAAGAGCATTTTTTTTATAAGTGTTGCCTCTAGATCAGATGCTGGAAGCTGCATTACAGTTCGATTATTGTTAAATAGAGAAATTCCATCTGGTGACTCTTCGAAGAACTGTATAAAATACTGACTCAAATAATCTCCACATTTCAAATTACAGATTGTAAAACTGGGTATAAGATAAAGATAGCCAGGTTTTAGTGTTAAAACATCTGAATTGGTCGATATGTAACCTGTTCCTTCGTCAATATAATACAAACGATAATAAGGACTAATAACATTTTCATAGTTCCAATTATGATTAAGCTTTACATAGTCAATATGTAATAGTGAAAAATAATATTTAAAAATATCTTTTGTCATGTAAGTTGATGATGAAACGTTTTTGAATAACAAATAATCGGTTTTGTGTAATTATATAGTTGTATTACTAGATTATATTTGTTTTTGTTTGTTTGAAAATTTATGCTATAAAAAATGTATAATTAAATTTATTTCTAAATAATATAGTATATGTATAAAAAAGACAGTTTTTTTGTAAATACATATTCAATCTTAATTGATTTATTATAAACGGAAATATATAAATTATTATTCCAAATATAAAAATATGGACAGAAGAAATGCTTTAAAACTTGGTATAACCGCTCTTGCCGGATTGTATTTATCGCCTTTATTAGGGAGAACACAAATATTCAGTGCGTCTATTTTAGAGGGAGGAATATTTGAGCCGACCTGGGATTCATTAAGTAAATATCAGGTTCCTGACTGGTTTAGGGATGCTAAATTCGGGATGTGGGCACATTGGGGACCTCAATGTGAGCCCGAAGCTGGCGACTGGTATGCCAGAGGAATGTATCAGGAAGATTCCTGGCAGTACAAATACCATGTTGAAAAATATGGTCATCCTTCAAAATTTGGTTTTAAAGATGTGATCAATGTATGGAAAGCTGACAATTGGAATCCAGAGGAATTAGTTAATTTATACAAAGACTCAGGAGCTAGATATTTTATGGCAATGGCCAACCACCATGATAATTTAGATTTATATGACAGCACATACCAGCCGAATTGGAATTCGACTAAAATAGGTCCTAAAAAAGATATTATAGCGGGATGGGAAAAAGCGGCAAGAAAAGCAGGTCTTCCTTTTGCTGTTAGTGTTCACGCCGCACATGCATGGAGCTGGTTTGAAACTTCGCAGCGTTCAGACAAAAAGGGGCCTTTAGCTGGAGTTTCTTATGATGGAAAACTTACCAAAGCAGATGGAATCGGCACTTGGTGGGAAGGCTTGGATCCTCAGGAATTATACGCACAAAATCACCCATTGAGTGAAGGAAGTTTAGATAATAGTAAAATTCACAGCCAGTGGGACTGGGGTAATGGTGTAGCAAAACCTTCAGAAGCCTATATGGAGAATTTTCACGACCGTACAATTGAGTTAATCGATAAATACAATCCCGATCTGGTTTATTTTGATGATACAGCATTACCGCTTTGGCCCGTAAGCGATGCAGGACTCAGGATAGCAGCTCATTTGTATAATAAAAGCCTTAAGAAAAATAAAAAAGTACAGACCGTTGTAACTGGAAAGATATTAAATGAACAGCAGCGAAAAGCAATGGTCTGGGATATTGAAAAAGGACAGAGCAACAGCATTGAACCACTGCCATGGCAGACCGATACCTGTATTGGTAATTGGCATTATGACAGAAGAGTTTATACAGATAAGAGATATAAATCTGCAAAAACTGTTATCCATACCTTGATAGATGTAGTAAGTAAAAATGGAAATTTAATGCTTAATATACCAGTTAGAGGAGATGGAAGTATTGATGAATTAGAGCGTCAGATTGTTTTAGAAATCGGTATTTGGATGAAAGCCAATGGGAAAAGTATCTATGGAACACGTCCATGGAAAATATTTGGAGAAGGACCCCAGCAGCAAAGTGCAGGAGAATTGAAAGCGCAGGGTTTCAATGAAGGCAAAGGGAAACCATATACTTCTGAAGATATTCGTTTTGCACAAAAAAACAAGATACTTTATGCTACTGTAATGTCCTGGCCAGAAAATGGTATTGCAGCTATTAAAAGTTTAGGAAAAGCATCAAAATATCGTTCTGAAAAAATAGCAGAAATAAGACTGGTAAGTACAGGAGAAAAACTGAAGTTTAAACAGCACGAAGAATTTCTGGAAGTATATTTTCCAAATCATAGGCCTGCAGCGTCATATGCTAATGTTTTAGAAATTATTTAATGATCTAGAGAGTATTGTTGTGCTAACGTATCATGGAGTTCTAGTTAAACTAAATCTTAACTTTAGAGCATGAAAGAGAATGGTAAAACTTATGAGTGCAATTTCAAAGAAAAAGCTGTCCAATTAAGTTATGAAAGAGATAATATCTCACATGTAGCCAAGAAATTAGGATCTTACCGCTAAGACCTCGTGATGCCTGTATGCCTGGTATTGATAATTCTTTAGAAATTCTTGCGCTTCCATAACGGCATTGGCTCCATTGGTAAATTCTAATTATTTAGAAGATGATAAAAACTTTGTGCGTTGCCCTGCTTGTCGGAAGTCCATTTCGCCATCTGTTGAAGCTGCTGTGGTGCAGTTGAAAAATCTCGTATATCTTCTAAACAGAAAATTAATTTGAGTGTTCTTTGATGAATTGCAATCGACCCATATTTCTTGGAGAAGATGCTTAGAGCCTTTTTTTTTAGAATATCCTGCTCGATTTTGAGTTTCTTTATCTGTTTGTGCGGTCTTGAAATTTCATTTTTACAATCTCCGAAGCAGCAGATTGTTTTAGCGCAAGTTTACTTCTTTAAAGATTTCCTCCAATGCCCAAGAGGGGGCCTGTTATTTCTAATTCTTCCGCAACCTAGGCAATGCTGCCGCAGTGTATGCTCATCTTCGCAGCTGAGATTTTAAATTCTAAACTGTAGGAGGTTCTTGCTTTTTCCTGGCTGTAAAGTTATTTAGTTTGCACGGTACAAATTGTTCACTCATTTAAAACAAATATTTTTAAAACTAACGCAGTTCGCTTTAAGTGCAAAAAAGGTATCAGCTCCATTTTGTATGTGGGCAGTAAAACAGTAAGTCTATCTACGATATTCAGCAGCTGAGATTACTAAGTATGGTTTAACTGTATTACTTGAAAATGTAAAAGGAAGGGATTTTGCCCATGGCATTGAACAAAATTTAATTCCCCGCTCTACGAAATGCGCAGTACGTTTAAGAACACCTGGTAGAACGGGGCTTTTTAGATTTATTATGAAAACCAGTGAGTTATTTCAAACCCCTTGCTTTGATTTCTTTGCCGAGCATAGATAAACTGCTCAATACAGGCATCAAGGTTACGGGTAAAGCAAAAATAGGAATGAGCGTCGCGATATTAAAGTTTTCAAAACCTTTGACAGCGTACAGGTAAATTAGGATACCCGCCGAAAGAGCCGCAATTGTTAAAAATCCAATGGCCACGCCCTTCAATAAGTTTCTTCGTTTTAACAATTGCTCGTTGGTTAAGTTTTTAATTTGAGTTGTCTGCATAATTTTTTTATTTAAAGGTTCTATTGGTTATTTTTACAAATGTATTAATAAAACACCAAACGGTGTTTTAATTTTTGCTGAAAATTTATGATTGATATCTAAAGCTTGATTTAAAATGGAAAGAAAAGAGGTTTCCGGGACAGTGCGAAACAAGGAACGCAGCAAAACAAAATTTTTGGAGGCGGTAGGAAAAATATTGAAGACCCAAGGTTTTACTGGCTTGAAAATAAATAACATCGCTTCCGAAGCGGGTGTAGACAAAAAAATGATTTACACTTATTTTGGCGGATTAGACGGCTTGATGGACACCTACATCCGCTCGCAAGACTATTGGAGTAATGTGTCGACTGAAAAAATACAGAGGAATTCTAAAGACGGTGGAAAAGTTTTGCTGAAAGAAATGCTGTATAACCAATTTAGGTATGTTCACGAGAACGAAGAATTGCAAAAATTACTGCTTTGGCGCCTTTCCGAAGAGCGCCCTGCACTGCGAAAAATGACCGAGTTGCAGGAAGAGAATGGTGACGAATTGTTTAAAGCGATATTCGATCCACACTTTGGCAAAAATGCCGAAAAATTTCGTGCTATTACGGCCCTTCTGGTGTCTGGTTTATATTATCTTAATCTTTATGCAGTTGTTAATGGAAGCTCTTTTTCGGGTTTGGATATGCAATCCGAAAAGGGACGCAAGCACGTGGAAGAAGCTTTGTCTTTTCTTATAGACAAGACGTATGAGGAATTATAAAAGCTATAAATAGAGAAGAAATAATTGAATTAGGCAATAAAGAAGGTTGGAAGGAATTAAAATGATTTAATAAAAATGATTGTTTAATAGAAAGTAAAAAGTTACTGCATAGACAAATACATCCGTCCTTTGTTGTTAATGATATTGTGTCTAATCAAGCCTTTAAAGAAGAATCTATCGTTGTGTCATCAGGCGCCTTTAATCCTACTGAAAAAGATGAGGATAAATTATCAGTATATAATGGTAATAAATTTTCCGCAAAAGAGTCTTATGAACATTTTGTAACTAAATATACTTCTTATGGTATTTTATCTCTGACAGAAGACGAAATAATTTCTGTTACGCCGTTTACTAAAAATGATGATGATGTACCTTTTGAAGGACATTCACATATTGACTTCAGTCAAGTAACAAGTAAAAGTCAAAAAACTAAAAAAGCAAGTAAATTAAGAGATTTTGCCGTAAAAAGATATTGGACATTTAAAACAGAAAAGTAAACACTTTCGCTAATAGCTGGTATGCGCTAGTTAGGTTTTGGTGACTATTGAATATATGCGTCCAAAATGATTACGAAGAAGGCAACCCATCTTCGGAGAGTTATAAATCTTGTAGTCGATAAAGTCATAATAATAGCCGGTGATGAAAATTTGCTAAACTTAAATCCCGTGTCAGATCCAAATTTAGCCAGAGTGTATTCAAATTAAAGATCGATTATTCCATAGGAAAAGATTGACAGTGATCAATTAGTTATACATTATGAAAAAATAGGTAATAGGATTTGAAGGTTAGCTGTATAGTAGCTGGACGCCCGTTTGAAATGCGCAGTAACATTTCTTAATAGACAGTTATTTGTTTTATAGATAATTCTGAATCGTTAGTTTTGATCATAAACAAGACTGAAATGTATGTTTTTCGGTCTTTATATTTCACAAAGGGATGGGAAGAATATTAAGGCCATAGTATTTAATTTTTTATCTCCCAGAGTTAAGGATGTAATACCATTACGGAGACAGATATAAATATTTAAACTCACTTCATTGAATGTTTTTTCACTGGAGCTAAAAATTGATTTATTTCCGTTTATTTCTCTGTAAAAAAAACGTAGGAAGATAAAACTGTAAAAAGGATTACAGCTAAAAAAATGCAAATCTAAAAAGCGCATATTGATCCGATTCAATATGCGCTTTTTAGTTTGGAATGCTCATAAGGCTATACTTTCCCTAAAGTATAAAGCTGCTCCATTGTTGGTGTCGGGCTTCCGCCTTCCGGCTCGAGTGTAATTCCAAAAGCTTCTGCTGAATCGGTTTGGCTGACAGCGAACATTTTTTGCGGGTTGGCTTTAAAATTATCCAATAGGCCGATGCTTGTCGGGGTAAGCACAGGACTTAATTTTAATGACCATACCTGATAAACCATTCCTTTTGGAGGGGCCGGCAGTCCTGCCGCGTCGATGTAGGTCGTTTTTGTTTGTTTGTTCCAATACACTTTTGCAAAAGAAGAAGGGGAAGCTGCCTGGCCGCTAAGGGTAACCCCTGTGTTTTTAATATCCCTTACTATGCTCAGGTTTTTTTCCGTTTCTTTATTCTGCTCGCTTAAATAGGCATAATCTCTTTGGATTTTATTTTTTTCAGTACCGGCTTCACCTGCAGCTTGTCTGGATTTGGTTAATTCCAAAGTCTGGTAGCCAAAACCAAGCAGCAGCAGCACGGCAGCAGCCCAGCCTGCATACTGCCTCCAGTTTGAGGCTTCTTTGATATCGATAGTTTTACTATCCTTAAGTTCTAAATTCGCTTTGATCTTCTCGAAGTTGGCAGCCGAGTGAAAAGGGGAGAAACTTGATGATAAGGCTATAACAGCTTTTTCTATCGAAATGATTTCATTTTCTATATCCGGATTTTTTTTGGCCAGTTCGGAAATTTCTAAATTCTCTTTTTCTGACAGCAGGCCGTAAACATATAGTTCTAAAATGCCTGACTCAATATATTGTTTTGCTTCCATTATATCTTTAAATATTTTCTCAGATCGTTGATGCAGTTCCTATTCTGTGTTTTGACAGTGCCCAGAGGGATTGCCAATTTTTCTGAGGTCTCCAGCTGGGTGTATCCTTTAAAGAACAGCAGATCAATAATCTCAATGCATTTCGGTTTGAGTTTTTTTACGAATTCCTGAATTCCTATTGCATCAATTTTATTGGTTAATTTGTTGCTGTCATCCAACAGATGTACGAAATTATCAGAGGAAAGGTTTTTCTGGCCGTCATTGAAATTTTTGGAACGAAGCCTGTCAATCGATGTATTCCTTGCAATATTTAGGATCCATGTGTAGAACCGTCCTTTGGTTTCGCTGTACATGTCGATGTTTTTCCAGATTTTGACAAAAACTTCCTGAAGGACATCTTCGGCTTCTTCCCGATTTTTAATCAGTACGCTGATGACCGAAAACAAACTTTTCGAATACATATCATACAGATGGGTAAAAGCCCTTTCGTCTTTTTTGTAGATAAGGGCCAGCAATTCTTCTTGAGTCATAGATTGTATTTAAAGCTTAAATAAATTTCAATTTTCTTTTAAAGCCGCAGCTTGGTGTAAAGATAGGGAATTGCCGGCGAATCCAATTGGGAATGTTGGGCATTATCCATTCTGTAAAATAATTTTCCGGAAGCTACCCGCCGTGTTTTCTGTCTTTGCGCCGCTAACGCGCGCAAAAGGATTTCCGTTGCGGCGGGCAATATGGAAGCTTTGCAACAATTTAGGAATAAACCAACACCCAGCCTCAGGCAATGCAGTTTCGGCGCAAGGTTTCATAAAGAGTGAATTTCCTGCAGCTACAGTTTACAAAAACGTGTTATGGGGCAATTTTGCCCAAAAATGAGATAGTTTAAAATTAACAAAATCCGGCTTATTTTTTGGGGAGGAATCGGGATTAGCTGCACTTGCGCAGTTTTGCATCTGTGCCGCTGCATTTTCATTTCTTAAAGTAATCGCTTTTTTTTGTTTCTTAAAACACCTATTATCAGCTGTTTCTAAATAATATTGAATTTTCCTGTAAAAATTAAAAACCGAATGGAAATTTAAAGCGTAAATGAGATTATAACTTTTAAAAAAATAATCATGAAAACTAGAAAATTTTTAGCTTTGGCAGTCTTGGCACTTGGATTTGGATTTACTTCTTCTGCACAGAAAACGGTAATGGTTGGTGGAGCTGCTATGTATCCAAGCAAAAACATTATTGAAAATGCGGTAAACTCAAAAGACCACACCACACTTGTAGCGGCAGTGAAAGCGGCAGGGCTGGTTGAAACTCTTAAGGGCAAAGGGCCTTTTACCGTTTTTGCTCCAACAAATGAAGCTTTTGCCAAACTGCCTGCAGGGACAGTTGATAATTTACTGAAACCGGAAAATATTAAAACTTTACAGACAATCTTGACCTATCATGTGGTGGCAGGTAAGATGAACGCTTCTGATATTGCCAAAGCGATAAAGGCTGGCAAAGGGAAAGCATCTTTAAAAACTGTCAGCGGAGGAATCCTGACTGCATGGATGGAAGGCAAAGACCTGTATATTACCGATGAGAACGGCAATAAATCAAAAGTTACCATTTCCGATGTGAACCAGTCAAATGGCGTTATTCATGTTGTGGATGCGGTGCTGCTTCCAAAAATGTAATGCTGGATTTATATAGACAAAAAAGCCTGTGAAGTTATTTCACAGGCTTTTTTGCTTTTAATCTCTATATTCATTCTATATAATATTAATGTGGATATGCAAACGGCTCAATGTTTAAATCAAGATTTAATTCAGGCAAAATTGAATATAGTTTTGAGATTA
>NZ_DASWYK010000217.1:0-8561 GCF_036405015.1 Flavobacterium sp.
GTGTAAGCAACGCAAGCATATTCGCTGTTTTCGGTGTCGCTTGTGTAATAGATTTTATCTAAGAAATAACAGAAATCGCGACCTTCGTCGACTTGTTTTTTTGAAAAATCAGATTCTTTTATGTATTCGATCAGCTGATTGTCATCAATTTTTGAAGCCCAGTCTCCAGGTTTTTGAATTTTATAACTTTCTGATTCTACGATGTTTTCCATATCTGTGATTTGTAGGTGTATATTCTTACTTTAAAAGAATAAAAATAAATAATAATAAACGATTTAACTCTATT
The DNA here is from genome assembly GCF_036405015.1 of Flavobacterium sp. Lineage (GTDB taxonomy): Bacteria > Bacteroidota > Bacteroidia > Flavobacteriales > Flavobacteriaceae > Flavobacterium. The sequence continues at coordinate 287 of NZ_DASWYK010000217.1, forward strand.
ACTATTGTGAAATTTATGATAAAAAAAACCTCACTCGGAAAGAAAGTGAGGTTGCATTATAAATTATATTACAGGGAAAGGTTTATTTCAAAAGAGTATTTACAAAATCCATTACGCCAATTCCTTTGTACGAAGCATACAAAGCTTTTTCATAAGCTTCTTGCTTGGCCTTTTTATTTTTGGCATCTTTTTCAACAATCATTTCATTAAAAATTCTTTCTTGTTCTTCACTATATTTTAATGAAGCTTCCAAAAGATACGTCTTAGAAACAAACCCGAAAGAAGTCCAGATTTTGGTTCTAATTTTTTTATTGATGTTTTTTAACGGATTGGTAATCATAACTTCTGTGTTTAAATTTCTACGCTCACTTGAAGAAAAATGGAACAGCTTGTATTATTTTTCTTTAATTTTTAACAATTAAAAGCATTAATGTGTTATTATGACGCAATGTAATTATTTTTTTTAAATTTGACTTTAAATTATAGTTAAAATTGTAATTCACACACTTCTATAATTTACCAAAAAAGTACTTGATTTTGTAAAAATGAAGTAAATTGCATCGTTATTAGAAGGATTTATACTCAATTTGAATGTTAAAAGACATTATAGATAACAACGAAAACTACCAGCCTGGACTTTCTATAGACTGTGTAATTTTTGGTTTTCATGACAATCAGTTAAAAGTTTTATTGATAAAAGTAGAACGCGCCAATAAATGGTCTTTACCCGGCGGTTTTATTCCTGTTGACGAAGATATTGATACCGCTGCAAATACAGTCTTAAACGGAAGAACAGGCGTTGAAGGCGTTTTTTTAAGGCAATTTGCAACCTTTGGAAAGGTCAAACGAAATGATCAGCATTTTGACAAAAAAACACTCGAATATCTTCAAATTGATGAAGAAAAAGGAAAATGGCTCACACGTCGTTTTGTTACGATTGGCTATTATGCCTTAGTAGATTTTTCGAAAATTATTCCTAACCCAACAGGAAGAAAAGAGGTTGTAGAATGGATTGATCATAAAGAAGTACCAGAACTAATTTTAGATCACAGAGAAATTCTGGATAAAGCTTTGGATACTTTAAGAGCCGAATTGAATTTAATGCCAGTTGGTTTTAATTTACTACCAGAAAAATTTACAATTCCAGAACTTCAAAAATTGTATGAAACCATTTTGGATAAAAAACTGGATAGAAGAAATTTTCTGAGAAAGATCACTAACATCGGAATTCTGACTAAACTAGACGAAAAGAAAAGTAATGTGGCACACAAAGCCCCAAACTTATATTCTTTTGACAAAGAAAAATACGATGAGGTTTTAAAAAATGGTTTGAATCAAGGTTGGTAGAAGGTAAAATCAATTATTTGGTATAATTGTTTTCAATACATAGAAATAAATATAGCTTTATTTAATTGGTAATAAGATTTTAAAAGGAAACTAGTTTCTAGCATATCGCTATGTTTGTTAATGCAAGTAAAACGCCTTTTTTAAACTAGAAAAACTATGTTTCTATGTGTTGAAAAGTATTTTTTTTATTTCACCGAAAGGTTAAACTTTAATCTTAAAAAATAATGATTATGGTTTCAATTGAAGAAGTTAAAAAATTAGCAATGTCATTTCCTGATGCGACCGAAGGACCTCATTTTACAAAAACTTCTTTTCGAATCAAAAAGAAAATTTTTGCCACTTTAGACGAAAAAAGAAATCAATTAGAAATAAAATTAACCGAAATAGAACAGCCTGTTTTTTGCGCATCAAGCGAAAAGATTTTCCATGAAGTACCAAATAAATGGGGAAAACAAGGCTGGACTATTGTCGAACTCTCAAAAGTTAGACCCGAAATGTTTGAAGATGCCTTAAAACTTTCTTACGAAAATGCAGCTTTGAAGAAAAAATAACCCTTATTCCTAAATTTGATTTGATTCTACAATAGTTCTAAAAGTCAGATTTACTCTTGGTTTTGTTGTTGTTTTAGTTGGAGGAAGTCGATGCAACCAATAGGTTTGCGTTTCATCTTTCATAACCAACAAACTTCCATGTTCTAAAATTAAAGCTACCTTTTCTTTAGATTCTTTATGCTTGAAAGCAAATTTGCGTTCAGCACCAAAACTTAGAGATCCGATTGCTCCATTCTTTTTTAAATCCTTTTCGCCGTCACTGTGCCACGCCATTCCTTCTTCACCAGAATGGTACAAATTCAGCAGACAGGAATTGAAAGTTTCTCCTGTTTTCTCTTCAATAATGGCTTTTAGTTTTAATAACTCAGGTGTCCACGGAAGTGCTTTTTTTGTAGTGTTGGAATAGGTATATTCAAATTCTTTCTCACCATACCAAGCCACTTTTCTTTTGGTTAAAATTAATTTCCCGAAGATAATCGCTTCATCATTTTTCCATTCAATGGTATTCAATAAAGTATCGCGATAGTAATCTGCTTCTTCTCTAGAAAACAATTTTCCGTAGTAATTTACAGTCCCATCTTGCGGAAGTAAATTGGTGTTTTCGTCAGTATGAGGATTAAATAAGTCCATTTTTCCAGTTTTGATATTCGGTTTTCATGCAATGTCCACAAGGTCTGAAACCATTTTGCTTGGCTTCATTCTCAGAAGAAAAGAAAACACGATTTTCGCGTTTAATTCTCTTTCCAGAACAACATTTGAGCGTTCCGTAGATTTTTAATTTTTGGTTTCCACCGAAACAAATTTCGCCATTTTTAATTTTACGAAGCAATTCAGAATCGGTTATTTTTTGATGATTAATCATGAAGTTATAAGTTTTATATTGTAGAGATGCACTGTAGTGCTTCTAATATTTTGCTGTTTTTTCGCCACGAATTCACGAATTATTATTTTAAATACTTTATCCAATATTATTCGAATTAATTCGAATAAGTAATCACAAAGATTTTAAAATAATAATTCGTGAATTCGTGGCGGAAAAAAAATATTCACGAAAGCGCATCATGAAAAATAATCCCCAATGTATATCGTTCGCCAGAATGAATTTCGCTTACTCCATGTTTCATATTCACGCTATAATACCCTTTTGTACCTTTTACAGGTCTGAAATTGGTTGTAAAAGCCAAAATATCTCCTTTTTTAGGTTTTAAAACAATAGCTTTCGATTGTGCTCTTGGCGTTTGTTGCGTTAAAACAAATTCGCCACCAGTAAAATCTTCATCGGGTTCATTTAGAAAAAGCACAATTTGAATCGGAAAATAAACATCTCCATATAAATCTTGATGTAAAGTATTGAAGCCGCCTTTGCCATATTTTAAAATTAAAACAGTCGCTTTGAGCTGATTATTTTCATGACATTGCTTTAATAACTCTTCATGTGTCTTTGGAAAAATGGTATTAATATTCAAAGCTTTCATCCAAGAATTGGCAATTGGAGCTAGTTTCGGATAAATTGAAGAACGTAAATCCTGAATTAAACTAGGTAAAGGATAATTGAAATATTTGTATTCGCCCAAACCAAAACGATGACGTTCCATGACAACTGTTTTTCGGTATAAATTTGGGTTGCCATAATCAAATTTTAGGTCTTCACATTGTTCGTTGTTTAGCATATTTGGAATAATGGCAAAACCATTTTCGTGCATAGATTCGGTGATGCTTTCCCAGTTTTGAGAAGCAATTTTTGATTGTATATTTTGCATAAGGAAGTTTTAGATTGAGATTTTTTTCCGCCACGACTCGAGCGATAGCGAACAGGCGAAGCAATTCACGAATTTTCTTTTTAAATACTTTATCTAAATATTATTCGAATTAATTCGAAAAAATTATCACATAGATTTTAAAAAGAATAATTCGTGAATTTGTGGCGAAAAAACTTAAAGATTTATTTGAGCGCCTTCCCAGCCGATAATAGCTGTTTTTCGGGTATTTCCCCACATATAGCCGCCAAATGTTCCAGAAGATTGGATAACACGATGACACGGAATCAAAAATGCAACAGGATTACTCCCAATCGCTGTTCCGACTGCACGTGATGCATTTGGTTTCTGAATTTGATTCGCAATAGAACCATAAGTAGAAAGCTGTCCCATTGGGATTTTTAGCAAAGCTTCCCAAACTTTCAATTGAAAATCGGTTCCTTTTAAATGTAGTTTAATTTCAGCTAATTTACTCCAGTCATTTTGGAAAATAAATAATGCATTTTGCTGTGATAAATCTAATTTTTTAGAAAACTGAGCATTCGGAAATTTATCCTTCAAAGCAATAAATCCAGGGATTTCATCTTCGGCGAAAGCCATAAAACAAACTCCTTTTTGTGTTGAAGCCACAATAATATTCCCAAACGGACTTTCGGCAAAACTGTAATTTATTTCGAGATTTTTTCCTCCGTTTTTATATTCTGCTGGCGTCATTCCTTCGATATTGACAAATAAATCGTGAAGTCGACTTGTGCCAGAAAGTCCAGTTTCAAAAGCAGTTTCTGAAATAGTTGCCTGATTTTCTTTGAGTAATTTTTTGGCGTGTTCGATACTTGTATATTGCAAAAATTTCTTCGGACTCGTTCCTGCCCATTCGCTAAAAAGTCGCTGAAAGTGAAACGGACTCAAATGTACTTTTTCAGCTACTTCATCCAAATTGGGCTGATCCTTAAAATTAGCTTTGATATAATCTATAGCTTCGGCGATACGATTATAATTGATGGTTTCTTGTGTGTTCATCTTCTTTCCATTTTATAATACAAATATCGATTGGTTTTAGAAGATATAAAATCTGAAACTTGCTTTCTTTTTTCTGCCGCAAAGACGCTAAGGCACGAAGGTTTTTTTGAAATATTGTTTACTTTTATCAAGGCCGAAAAACTAAAAAGTAGAAAGTTTGTGACTTAGTGTCTTTGTGGCATTACTTCAATGAGCAGTAGTCTTCGAAAAAACATTAATCACAATTACCCCAATTATAATTAATGCCAAACCAATAATTGCTGGCAAATCTGGAATTTCCTTAAAGAATACGGCACCTATAATTGTAATTAAAACAATACCGACTCCAGACCAAATGGCATAAGCGTAACCAACAGGAATAGTTCTTATAGCAAAACTCAAACAATAAAATGCACCACAATAACCAATAACAGTAATAATGCTTGGAAGCATTTTGGTAAATTCTTCAGACTTTTTTAATGCTGAAGTTGCGATGATTTCGAAAATTATAGCTAAGAATAAAAACAGAAAATTCTTCATGGTTTACTTTTTGACAAAGGTAAACTTTAAAGCGGAAAGAGTTATTTCAGAATATTTGTTCTGGAAGAAACATTTATTAATTTATAACCATTGTCAGTTCGTACAAAGTCAAAATGGTCTTGTCCGTGATCTGTTTGTTTTTTCGGATTAATTACAATATCCATTGTTGGGTAAATCCAATCTTTAGATTCATTACAATTATTGAAATAAATTCTGTAATCGTCTGATTCGAAAATAAACGGATTTAACCCGTTGAAAGAAACAAAGTAATCTGTTTTCGGATTTTTTAATTCCTCCAGTTTTAATTTTAAGTAGATGTAGTTTTGTTCTATAAATTTCGATTTTGGTACATTTAGCCATCCATCTGGTTCTTTCCAATACGTTATTTTATCGAAAGAATGTTTTTCTAAATTGGCTTGAGATAAATCCGAAAGTAAGGTGTTTTCGAGCCAGTTTTTAAATTCTTTTTCATAATTAATGAAAGAATAGTATTGACCGTCAACTCCAAGGAAATTGTCTCTTGTTTGATCTTTGCTTGGCTCTTTTGATTTTTGAAGCGAATAAAAATTCAAATTGTTATCGCTTTTAAAGTCTTTGATTAGAATTTTATTGTTGAGGTCAATAAGATGTTCTTTTCCTCCAGTCCAGAAAAAATGTTCTCCCAAAGGATCTCTTTTCTTTTTAGCGTCTTTTAACACAGAAATTAATCCGTTATGAACTTTTGATATGTCGCTGTATAGGGCTGGAATGACAATTTTACCTTCGCTGTTAAAGATTCCCATTTTATCGGTTTTACGATCTGTAAACCTGATGAAACCTTCGTTTTCGCAGTCTGGACTATTGTCAAAAACATACAAACTATCGCGACCAACGACTTTGCCTTTTTTGGTTAAATAATAGCTTTCCCATTTGTTGTTTTTTTCTTCACTTACAGCGATTATGTTTTCAAATTCTCTTGCGGTTGTAAAACCAGAAAACTTGGGTTCAATCTTAATTACTCCGTTTTTGTCTTTAAATCCTGTTAATGTGGTGTCTTTATTCGGAAATGCAATCCAAACATCATTGCTTTGAGCAAATGTTGAACAAGTAAAGAAATAGAATAGAGAAAGGGCGATAATCTTTTTCATGAAAAATGTTTTATCTAAGATGGATTTCTTCTTCATTATTTTTTGCTTCGTCAAAACAATCAGAGCATAACATTTTGAAATCGGCTAAGTTTTGAAAAGTTTCTGTCCATTCTTCGCCGTTGTCTAAAAGATATTGTTCGCAAGAGCCACACCAAGCAATTTGTGGAAGATCTCCTTCGGCTTCTGAATAATAAAAACCAACCTGGTTTTTTGAATCTATTGCTGTTGCAAGATGAATGCATGAAAAAGACATTTCTTTTAAACCGTGTATGTCGCATGAAATTTTTTCGATCATTTTTGATGTTTTTGAATTGAAAAAAGCAATTCTACATTACTTCAATTAACTTAAATTTTAAGCTATTATTGTAGAATTCGGTGTGTAATGTCAATTCGGTTTCTTTATTTTCAAGGGTGAAAATCGTTGCTTCGATACCGAATCCTTCTGTAGAATCATATTTAAAGATGTCAAAATGAGTTTCCAGAATTTTGAGTTTTGGTAGATTTTCAGTTTCAAAATAATCAAATAATTCTTCTTTGATTTCTTCTAAAACAGCCGGATTGATACTGAAATTGTCTTCTAGGTTTTTGAAATTCTTTTTGTTGATATTTTCTATCAATTCAAAAGTTAGTTTGAAGGCAGTTTCTCTAATGCTTTTTTCAACCATTTTATATAGGTTTAAAGAGGGGGTTTATTTTTTCTTTTCTTGTTCTTTTCTGGCTTTTTCCTCTTCTTTTAATCTTTTTTCTTCTTCGTGTTTTTTAGCAAGTTCTGCTCTTTTGATTTTATCTGCTTCTATTTGTTGCTGTAAATCTTGAATTTTAGAAGAACTGGTTTCGATATCAGATTTTGATTTGTTTATTTTTTCTCCTTCTTTTTCGATTTTGCTTTTTGCTTTTTGAATATCTTTTTTTGCATTTGAATTATTTTCAAGCGATGCTAATTCTTTTTGTTTTAACTGTAAATCAGCTTCTCTCTCTTCTAATTTTTTTGTTGCTTTTTTTAGTTTTTTTTCCTCTTTAGCCAGTTTTGTTTCTTTAGTTTCAATATTGTTCATCATTGTGGCCATCATACGTTGTTGTTGCTGTTGCTGCAAAAACATTTGATTTTGTTGTCTGAACATTGCGTTTGAAGACTGCATTTGTCTCTGCATGCTGGATTGGGCATTAATAAAAAAGGGAAAGGAAATGAATAACATTAAAATTAGACGTAATCTCATGATTTGATTTTATTGGGGTTATGGTATTTCAAATTTAGGACTATAATTTAAGAATCGTCTAAAATATCTGATTAAATCTTGCTTCTTGGTACACGTAAGCGTGAGGGATAGGAGCAAGCTACCGAAGTAGCGCGGATAGCCCGACAGCATGCCGACAAGAGGGCGAATAAGCGCAACGTATTTTTGCCCTCTTGTCGGGATGGTGGCACGCCCAATTAATTTTAGATTTCTTGATTTTAGATTTTAGATTGAAAAAAACAAAACCCGACAAGTTTTTTAACTTGTCGGGTTTGATATATGATTTTAAAGAAATCTAAAATCTAAAATCAGAAATCTACAATTGATTAATATCTGTAGTATTCTGGTTTGAATGGACCTTGAACTTCAACTCCGATGTAAGCAGCTTGATCTTCTCTTAGAACTTCAAGTTCAACACCTAATTTAGCTAAGTGTAAAGCAGCCACTTTTTCATCTAAATGTTTTGGTAACATGTAAACGTCATTTTTGTAAGCTGCACTGTTGTTCCATAATTCGATTTGAGCTAAAGTTTGGTTTGTAAATGAGTTACTCATTACGAAACTTGGGTGACCTGTAGCACAACCTAAGTTTACTAAACGACCTTCAGCCAAGATGATGATATCTTTACCGTTGATGTTGTATTTGTCAACTTGTGGTTTGATTTCGATTTTAGATGCACCGTGGTTTTTGTTTAACCAAGCCATATCGATTTCGTTATC
>NZ_DASWYK010000218.1:0-2583 GCF_036405015.1 Flavobacterium sp.
ATAACTTTTGTCTTTCTTTCAAACATACAAAAAAAGATCATAAAGCCCTATGAATAAAAGGTTTATTAACGAAAACGTTTTTCCTGTTTGAGTTTATAATTAGAAAACAAAAAATAAACAATATGATAATTTTCAGCGGCTAAAATGACAAATTAATAACTTCTAAATATGTTTGTAAGATTTTTTTTAACTGAAAGAATACACCGTTACACTTAATGGTGGTAAAATAAGTTCTGCCGAAAATTCTCTACCGTCATAAGAAATTGATTCTATTTTTATTGCTTTTGAATTTCCAATACCACTTCCTCCATAAATAGAAGCATCACTATTAAAAATTTCGTTTAGCTTGCCTTTTTTCGGAATTCCAATTCTATAATTTTCTCGTACCACTTGCGTGAAATTGCAGACAACTACTACATTTTCGTCTGGATTATTTCCTTTTCTGATGTAAGATAAAACAGCATTTTGATGATCTGAGTAATTAATCCATTCAAAACCATCATATACAAATTGCTTTTCATACAATGCAGGATAAGATTTATATAAGTGATTCAAATCTGTTATTAATCTTTTTATCCCTGAATGAAAATCATACTGCAGCAAATGCCAATCTAAACATTGTTCAAAATTCCATTCGTTGGTTTGACCAAATTCAGCACCCATAAATAACAATTTTGTTCCAGGATGCGTAAACATATAGCCGTACAACAATCTTAAATTTGCAAATCGCTGCCACTCGTCTCCAGGCATTTTATAAATGAGAGAGTTTTTACCATAAACCACTTCATCATGAGAAAATGGAAGCATAAAGTTTTCAGTGAAAGCATATGTCATTGAAAAAGTCAAGTCATTCTGATGGTATTTTCTATAAACTGTTTCTTTTTGAAAATACTTTAAAGTATCATGCATCCAACCCATCATCCATTTCATTCCAAAACCCAAACCACCAAAAGAAGTTGGTCTTGAAACCATAGGAAACGAAGTGCTTTCTTCTGCAATCGTTTGAACTCCATCAAAGTTAGAATAGATAACTTCATTAAATTCTTTAAGAAAACTAATACTATCTAAATTTTCTCTTCCTCCATAAATATTGGCTTCCCATTCTTCATCTTTTCTAGAATAATCAAGATACAACATCGAAGCAACGGCATCTACCCGTAATCCATCTATATGATAATTTTGAAGCCAGAAAACAGCATTACTAATTAGAAAAGCTCTCACTTCATTTCTTCCATAATTAAAAACTAAGCTTTTCCAATCCGGATGATACCCTTTTCTACGATCTGGATGCTCATATAAATGAGAACCATCAAAGAAACCTAAACCATGTGCATCATCGGGAAAATGAGATGGAACCCAATCTAGAATTACGCCAATTCCTTCTTGATGTAATTTATCGACCAAAACCATAAAATCCTGAGGTTTTCCAAAACGAGAAGTTGGAGCAAAATATCCTGTCAATTGATATCCCCATGAAGGATCGTAAGGATATTCCATGATAGGCATAAATTCGACATGAGTAAAACCGGTTTCTTTAACGTATTTTACTAAATCTTCTGCCAATTCAAGATAACTCAAAAAACGGTTATGATCTGCTCGTTTCCAGGAACCCAAATGCACTTCGTAAACAGAATAAGGCTTGTCTAATGCATTTTTCTGTTTACGATTCTGCATCCAGTTTTCGTCTTTCCATTTATAGTCTAAATCCCAAACTACGGAGGCTGTATGTGGTGGTTTTTCACAATATAAGGCGAATGGATCTGCTTTTTCTGTTACTACACCATTTATATTAGATTGAATTTTATACTTATAAAGAGCTCCTTTAGAAATGTCAGGAATAAATCCTTCCCAAATTCCAGAAGAATCCCAGCGAACATTCAAATTATGCTCCCCTTGGGTCCAATAATTAAAATCACCAACAACCGAAACTGAATGAGCCGTTGGAGCCCAAACTGCAAAATAAACACCTTTAACTCCATTAACTTCAATAAGATGTGCTCCTAATTTTTCGTATAGCTTAAAGTGTTTGCCTGCTTTAAATAAATCTATATCGAAGTCTGTAAATAGTGAATGTGCGATTACTTTACTCATGTTTTGTTTTTAAGGCAATTGGAATTTGGATTTTTAAGTTTTGAGTTTAAAATTTTATTCTATTCTAAAATTATCAGATAATGTTACTCCTTTTTTAATAACGACAATTCCGTCTTTTATACTATATAATTCATTGGTAAAATTGTCTAAATGTTTTCCTCCGCTAATATGAACATTATTTCCAATGCGTACATTTTTATCTACTAAAGCATTTTTGATAAAGCAATTTTCACCAATACCTACATGAATTTTACTGATACTACTTTCATGATTTAATTCATCCAAATCCTGATAAAAATCGTTACCCATTACATAGCAGTTTTCAAGAACAGTTCCTTCTCCAATTCTAGAACGAATTCCAATTACAGAACTTTTTATTTCTTTAGCATTTATAATACATCCCTCAGAAATTAAAGACTGATTAATAATAGAATTTCTAAATTTTGATGGTGGAAGTAATCGAGGTCTTGTGAAAATTTTATTTTCGTTATC
>NZ_DASWYK010000219.1:0-30419 GCF_036405015.1 Flavobacterium sp.
TGAGAGCCTACTTAACCAAAACTCTAAAAGGAAAGAAGATATCAATTGGGTTGTTTATAAAGACGGAAAAAAACTAGGAACTGAGTTTATAAATGAAGGAACATCATTTAGTTATAATTTTGATAAACCAGGAGCTTATATAATTGAGGCATATGGAGAAAAGGCTGGAGCAAATAAAAAAGCAAAAGCAAATGAATCTGGATTTGTAAAAGTAAATATAATTGCACAAGAAATTCAAATTTCAGCTCCTTCAGGCGCTAAAGGAGAATTCGTAAGACCTTTTACAGAAGAAAAAATGTTTAAAGTATCTCTAAAAAATACGACTGTAAAAACATTAAATCCTCTAAAACTTTACTATCAAATCGAAACCGCAATTACAGGTAAAACAAATGTAATTACAGAGGAGCGAGAATTAGATGCATCAGGAATTATAAAATTGGCTATGCCAGATTTAGGGACTTACAAGATTAAAGTAGTAAGTAAGGATCAGTACGGATTGTTTAAAGAGTATAAAACTTCAGTAATTAAAAATGAAGTAAAAAGCATTGGTTTAGCTGATGGAGAAACAACCAGCGTATTTTTATCAGGCATTCCAAATCAAAAAATAACTTTAGAAGCCAAAACTTTCAAAATAAATCCTGCTACTGATGAAGAAAAAGAAGATGTGAGATGGATGATTTATGATTCTAACAATAAACCTTATTTAGTTTCTCAAAATGATCTGATAACAGAGGGAAGAGATCCTAAAAAATCATACCTCCACAAATGGAAGGAGTTTAGCATGCCAATTCCTCAAAAGCAAGGATATTATACAGTCGAAGCATTTAGTAATCGTCAAAAAGGTGTTCAATCAGGAGCTACTTTTAAAATAGAAGTAAAACAGCCGGAAATAACGGAAGCTTATTGGACATGGAGAGGCGGAAGCAAAAAAACATCTTCTGGTTTTTCAGGAGAAAACAATTACATAAAGGCACTTATTCCTCGCTATGAAAATCAAAAAGTTAGAGCTTATTTTTATTTGGACAATGTCAAAACGAACCATTACATTGATATTAAAACCAATGCGAAAGGTGAAATTTTTAACAAAATAAAGTTTGATGCCAGTTTTCAAAATGCAATTGGGGTCCAAAATAGGAAAAATGCCAAAATCGGATTCAAGCTATTGGGAATCCAGAATAGTAAGCCTTATCCATTTAAATCCCCAGCTAATTATGAAGCTGATACCACTTTGTCTGTAACAACAGAGAAAAAAATAGTTGATATTTATTTTACTTATGGTGGCGTAAGAGTAGGGAAAGAAGATGAGGTTCCATTTGGCAAAAATGGTGCTACTGTAACAATAGTAGCCAAAACCCAAAATATGGTAGGTGATGAAATTGAATTAAAAGCTCATAAAAGAGAAAAAAGTCCATCTTTTATTGGTAAAGCAAGAGTAGAATCGGAAGGAGTCGCCACAACAAGTTTCCTTTTAAAGAACATGGATAAAAAACTTAAAATTGGAACAAAAATAGAATATTATGCAGGTGTTGAAGGTTATTCTACACAACATTTGGATCATAAGAATAAGGTTTTGGTGATGATTGTGGGGGAAGGGAAAGCAAGTAATAAATTTGATGAAAATGATCCACAATTAGTTTGGGGAGCTAAGGTGAGTAAAGAGTTTAGAGTTAAAGTAGTTAAAATTTGTAAAGAACTTTGGCCTAATAATACTTTGGAAATGGCAAATGGATTGATGGCGGTAATGAATAGGGAGACGGGTGATACTTTTGCTCCTCATCGAATAGAAGGTAAAAAACTAATTCCAAAAGAACAATTAACCAAAGACTCATTTAATTCCTATGATGAAAAAGGTAACCGATCTTCATTAGCAGTGGGACTGATTCAATTTACTCAAAAAGCACTTACAGATATGGGAGATTATAAAGGAGGCGGATTTGATGAACTTCACACTTTAAAACTTAAATATGCAAATATGACCCAATTAGAGCAATTAGAAAAAGTTAAAAAATATATGAAGACTGTCGCTACCTTGCCTACAAAACCAGAAGATATATATTTAGCTGTTTTTGCTCCTGCATTTGTTGGAAAGAAATTAGATGATACAATGTATGAATTAGGTACTAGAGCATATAATAAGAATGCAAGTTTAGATGTAGATACAACAAAGAACGGTATACAACTTAAAGAGCTACTCGATGCATATTACGAGAATTATAATAATGGGAAATATACTAGGAATATATGGCATAATCCGCTTGATAAAATGGAGTTGAGAGGCTGGTATAATACATGGAGGCCAGAAGCCAGTAAGCATGGTGTAATTCCTACAAGAACTGCTGGGAAACATGACGGACTTGATTTGTATGCCGCTGTTGAGACACCAGTATTTGCTTGTGTTGATGGAGTTCGAGTAAAAGTTGGCCCCTCCCCATCTACAACTTATGGTAATACTGTTACTATAATGGGATATTATAGCGGAAAGTTATATTATTTCTTTTATGCTCATTTGAGCAAAGTTTTTATAGAAATAGGAGAAAAGGTTCAGGCAGGTAAAATTATTGGTCAGACAGGTAAAACTGGAAGTACTGCAAGTAGCTTATTGCCGAAACAGTGTCATTTGCATTTTGAAGTTAGAAAATCAAGTGCAAGCCAAGGCGCTGCTATAGATCCACTTGATGTAATAACTGAATTAAAAAATATTAATATGAATCCTAATCCAGAAAATCAAAAATAATAATTTACTACTTTAGTAAAAAATAATTGATGAAATGAAGAACTGTATTGTCCTCCTAGTTTTTACTATACTATCTTGTAATCAAAAAAACGAGAATGTGTTAACAAAACAAAATACAAGAGTAGATAAAATTTTAGATGATAAAAAAGAAAGCTATTCTAAAAATAAAAGATTTGAAATCGGCCAAATATATAAGGGTAGTGTTATTAGTTCTGGTGGCGCAAGAGTTAATTATGGTTTTGGAAAATACATATTTGATAAGACGCAAGAAGATTATTTAATAGATTCAACTATAGTGACAACAAAAGGTATTACAGTAGAAGAAGTTTTGTTTAGGCCAGAAGATTATGATCAAGATGTAATAAAAATCAGTGATTTTCTTGATGGGTTAATTAAAGCAAATGGTATTCTTTCGATGGGACTCTTAAAAAAAGAGAAAAATTACAATTGGAAATGCGTTGATGTAATCGATGTCGAAAAAGCAACTGATACAAGTGAATACCCAACTTTAATAGGGAACAATTTAGTTTTTAGTACTATATGTGAAACTGATAAAGGGCATTTTTGTTGTGCTGTTGTAATTGATAAAATAAATGCTGCCGGACAATACGAAAAGGTTTTAAAAGCATATAAACTTGATTTGGTGAATGAAAAAATTATTCAAATCGATCTAAAAAAAGAAAAAGTAAAATGCTTGCCTGAATCATCATGTGATTAATTTTTAACCTATAAAAAAGAACTCTTTTAGAAAGAAAAATACAAGCATTGGAAGAATTACGACCCAATTCGTTTTGTGTCTTCAAGAGGTAAGGTTAATATTTATGAGCGCCCAGATCTAACTTCTAAAATTATTGCTAATTGAAATACAATGATTGGATTATAATAAATGATACTTTAAAAAAAGAGCAACATAATAGTGAAAATTGGCTTGATGTTTATGACAGAGCGCATATTGAGAAAGGTTTCATTTTGAATAAAAACTTAGCTGAGAAGCCTACCTATCATTTGCCTGTAAAATAAGTAATTCTGATAGACAGAATTTCTGAAAAAAGCGCAAAAATCTTTTTGATTTTTGCGCTTTTTTTATTCCTGAAAATACCCACAAAAAGTAATTCTGAAGAAAAAAAATAATGAAATACGACGTCATTATTCCAATTCTAAAAATTATTGTTTTTCTTGCTTCTTGATGATTGTTGTAAAATTTTAAATGTCTGATAATTTTTTAAGTTTTTTATTACGAATTCCGTTTTTTAAGGCTTTAGAAGAGGTAAAATTCGCAAATAAGCACATTCGTGCCCCTAAATGCGAATGTTTTTCTCCCCTCAAAACGTCATTTAATAATCACATTTGCAACATAAATCATGACTGATTTCTATCTAACTAACCAAACAAAATACTTATGAAAAAAAACAAACCTGTAAAGATGTTTTTTCTTGGAGGAAATTATCTAAAACTAGTTTTATTATTTCTGATGTGTCTCCTCTCAACCACAGCGAGTGCACAAGAAAGTTCGATTACCGGAAAAGTAGTCGATAATGCAGGAATTCCTTTGCCGGGTGTAAATGTACACGCCAAAGGAACTTCAAAAAGCACTCAAACCGATTTTGACGGAAACTTTACAATCAATGTCCCAGCAAAAAGCACCCTAGTTTTTTCTTTTATCGGAATGGATGAAGTTTCGGTTGAAACGGAAAACAAGAAAAATCTAAAAGTTGTACTTAAAGAAAGTTCGCAAGCCTTAGACGAAATCATCGTTGTAGGTTACGGAACTAAAAAGAAAAGTGACGTAATCAGTTCTGTGGCTTCGGTAAAACCAGGCGACATGACAAAAGTGGCAACTTCAGATGTGGGAGAAATGCTTCGTGGTAAAGCGGCCGGAGTTCAAGTAAGTTTGGCTGATGGTGGTCCAGGAAGTTCGTCTTCGATTCAAATTAGAGGAAAAAAATCGATTAACGGAAGCAACGAGCCAATCGTAATCGCAGACGGAATTGTAATCGGGAATATTAATGACATTAATGCGAACGATATTGCTTCTTTAGAAATCTTAAAAGATGCTGCCGCACAGTCTATTTATGGAGCAAGAGCTTCTAATGGTGTTATCTTAATTACAACTAAAAGAGGAAAAACAGGAAAAGCCAAAATCTCTTATAATGGTTTTTCTGGAATTCAAACCATCAACAGAAATTTTGATGTTTACAGCGGAGAAGAATTTGCTCAGCTAAAAAGAGAAGCCTACAGAACAAGTAATGGAGGAGTTTACAGACCAGACGATCAAGTTTTTACTCCGTTAGAATTAGAATCTGTTCAATCTGGAAAATATATCGACTGGGAAAAACTGGTTTTAAGAACTGGTGTAACCAATAACCATAGTTTGAGTATTTCGTCTGGAACAGATAAAACAAGTATTTTTTCGAGCATCAACTACATCAATACTTCTGGAGTTGTTCCGAATTCAGATTATGAAAAAGTAGCGATGAGAGTAAATGTAGATCAAAGAGTTACCGATTGGCTGAAAATCGGAATGAATGTTTCGCTTCAGTTTTCTGAATCAGATCGTCCGAATGTGGGGAATATTTTAAATAATGCGATAAATACTTCTCCGTTAGGACAAGTTTATAATCCAGATGGTTCTTTCCGTTATTTACCTGGAGGAATTCAAGAAACCCCAAATCCGCTGATTGATGTTTACGAAACCAATACCAACGAGTTGAACCGAAATGATATTATGAATGTTTTTCTGGATATCAATCTTGCCAAAGGTTTTACTTATAAATTGAATGCCAGCCGAAGATCTTGGAATTTCAAAGCAATGAGTTTTAATACTTCAAAATCACTTTCTGGAATTGCCAATTCAGGCCAGGGAAGTGGATATATCCAGTATAAAGATAATGTAGAATATCAATTGAGTAATATTTTGCATTACAACCTGAATTTAGCTGAAAAAAATCACTTTAATGTAACTGGAGTTTACGAGATTACTTCATCAGAATACAATGATTTCATAAACTCAGCAAGTAGAATTCCAAGTGATATTTTAGGAATTTATGGTTTAGAAAGTGCCTTCTTAAATACGCCTTTAATTGGAGGAAATGAAAGATCGCTGATTTCTTTTGCAGGAAAATTAGAATATGATTTTGATAATAAATATTATGTTACAGTTTCAGGAAGAGCCGACGGATCTTCAGTTTTTGGAGCGAATAATAAATGGGGATTTTTTCCAGCGGTAAACGCAGCGTGGAATGTTTCTAACGAAGAATTCATGAAAGAACACGTTCCTGTTTTAAGCAATTTAAAATTAAGAGCGAGTTATGGTAAGGTTGGAAATCAGCCGAAAGATCCGTATCAAAGTATGGCAACTGCTACACAAAGAGATTATATTATTAATGGTGTAAAAGTTTCGGGTTATGTTCCAGGAAATCAATTGTCAAATCCAGATTTAAGATGGGAAACTTCAACGCAATTAAACTTGGCAGCCGATTTCGGTTTATTCAAAAACAGATTAAACGGTACAGTTGAGGTTTATAATACAGATACTTCAGATTTATTGATTTATGAAACGTTGAATGCCAACACAGGTTATACAACGAAACTTTCGAATATTGGAAAAGTAAACAACAAAGGTCTAGAAGTTTCCTTAAACGGAGATGTTATCAAAACGAAAGATTTTAGACTGAATCTTGGAGCGACTTTCACTAAAAACAAAAATAGTATTGTAAGTATCTACGGAAAAGATGCTGATGGAGACGGAAGAGAAGATGATGCGGTCGGAAACTTATGGTTTATCGGAAAACCAATCGATGTTTATTACCGTTACAAAGCAATTGGAATTTATCAAGAAGGAGAAAATATTCCGTTGGTGACAGGAACTACTTTATATCCAGGAGATATCAAATTGTGGGATGCAGATCCATCAAACGGAGCGAATCCGAATCCAGATCAAGACAGAGTAATTACGTCTAAAATGCCAGATTGGTTCGGTACTTTTTCCATCGCTTTAGAATACAAACAATTCGATTTTTCAGCAGACATTTATACTGTTCAGGGTGTTACCAGAGACAATTTATTTTTATACGATTATGTTCGTGGAGGTTCTTTAAGAGGAGTTAAAAACGGAATCAAACAAGATTATTGGACACCAGAAAATCCTGGAGGAAATTGGCCAAGACCAAGAGACGGAAATGATCCACCTTACATTAACACTTTAGGATTACAAGATGCATCGTATGTACGTTTACAAAACGTTTCTCTTGGATTCAAATTTCCAGAAAGCACTCTTAAACCATTAGGATTAAGCAATATGAGATTATATGTTACGGGAAGTAATCTAGTTACACTGACCGATTATCAATCTTATAGCCCGGAAAAAGAGATAAGCGATTATCCTGAACCTGTTACTTGTGTTATCGGTTTACAAGTAGGTTTCTAATTCAATAAAATAAAAAATAACAAGATCATGAAAAATATAAATTTTCTATTTGTTTTGATTTTCGGACTTTCTTTAGGACTTACTTCGTGTGAAGATTTTCTGGAAGAAACAGTAAAAGATCAGGTTTCTGTAGATTATATCTACAATTCTCCAGCCGGTTTAGAAGTTGGAGTGAATGCACTTTACAATCAGATGCGTTTCTATAATTTGCCATCTGGAGACAACAGCGATTTGTGGGCCAACGTATTTTTTATGGTGGCAACAGATTTAGGATTGCATAGAACTTGGAACACGCCTTACGGGACAGGTCATAATCCGCAATCTTTTACAGGTTCAAAATGGATTCAAGGCTACAAAATTATCGACAGATGTTCGGCAATTATTACTTCAGCAAGATCAATTCAAATGGACGATGCTGCAAAAAGGAGATTAGTTGCTCAAGCTCGTGTCATTAGAGGCGAATTGTATTTGGATTTAAAACAAATGTATGGAGGAATTTTAATTGATACGATTCCGACAACACCACAAAATATCAACGATCCAGTGGAATACAAAGTCGCAAGTGATGCAGATGTTTACAGATTAATTGATGCAGATTTAGATTATGCTATTGCGAATCTTCCTTTCAAAGTAGATCCAGGAAGATATGGACAAGGCGTTGCAAGGCACATTCGTGGAAAAAGTGCTTTATGGCAGCAAGACTGGGCAGGAGCAGCAGCACAATTTGATGCGATTATCAATGATGGAACTCACGGTTTAGTAGCACTTGCAGATGTTTGGGGACAAAACGGAAATCATAAAGAATCACTTTTTACCTATCAGAAAGACTTTTTATTAGGACCTGAGGATAATTTAGCCGGAGGCGGCGGTTCTTGGTTGAGCAGTGTTTTTACGCATAGAACGTATGAGTTGAATGCAAACGAACTAATTCAAGATGTAGCTTACGGAGGTCAAGCGTTAGGTTGGTTTTATCCAAACAATTATTTGAAATCGCTTTACGATCAGGCAAATGATTTGAGATTCAAGACGTATTATTATTCAGATAATTATCAAGATTATAAAATCAATGTTCCAGGAAATCCAAAATTCGGACAGCCTATTACCAATCCAGCCATTGCGGCACCAAACGGGAATTATAGAGCTTGGCATTGGAGTTTGAAAAAATATCATGATACAGAAAAACTGCCGATGACTTCAAACAGCTACAAAGATTATATGTATTACCGATTGGCAGAAACCTATTTATTGGCTTCTGAAGCATATCATAATTTAGGTAATGATGGAAAAGCATTGGCCTATTTGAACAAAGTAAGAAGAAGAGGTTACACTGGAAATCCTGAAAGTACCGTAACCACTTTTGATTTGACAGCTTGGACATTAAACAATTATTTAGACGAATCGGCAAGAGAATTAGCTTTTGAAAACAACAGATGGTTTTTATTGAAAAGGTTAGGGCTTCTGGTAGAAAGACAGAATTTGTATTTCCGCTCAAGTCCATCTGGAACTATTTCTGGCGAAGTACAATTAAAAATGACTCCAGTAATGGTTAACATGCCAATTCCGCAATCGCAAATTGATCTGATGGGAAAACCCGCTGGATTTAATGTTGGTTATTAAAGTTTGATTTAACACATAGAAAAGTGAAACGCCTTTATTCAGTTTTTAATAGCTATGATTCTATGTGTTAAAAATAAAAATAAGGTTAAGGTTAAAAGTTAGTAATAACCCATTCGGAAGTTGGAATAATCCTGATCTGACTTCCGAATTTTAAAAAGAAAAATGATGGTAAAACAATATATTTTAGGAGCATTAACGGCCTTAATGTTTGCATCCTGCAGCAACGACGAAAAAGTAGTTTTTATAAATGCAGACGAAGGCGACACTGGTAATCCAAATCCGATTACGCAGACCTTAAAAGAAAAAGCAAAATTTAAAATTGGCGCTGCGGTTAAAATGAGAGACCTGCAAGGAGAAGCCAATTATAAAAATGCCGTTTTAAAACATTACAGTCAAATTACAGCTGAGTTCGAAATGAAAATGGCGAGTATCTGGACTTCTTCAACGGCTTACAATTATACGGCAGCCGATTATTTAGTTGGTTTTGCACAAGACAATAAATTGGAAGTTCACGGACATACTTTGGTTTGGTACGATTCATTTCCAGAATGGTTTAAAAATGCTAAGTACGATTCTATTGCTTTCGAGTCAAAAGTAAAAGTTTACATTACTGATGTCGTAGGTCGTTACAAAGGAAGAGTAAAAAGCTGGGATGTTGTTAACGAAGTTTTTGCTGACGGCGGAGCAATGAGAAACGAAACTGTGATCAACTCGCTGTTTAAAGACCCAATCGGATTTTATGGAAGATGTTTCCGTTACGCAAAAGCAGCAGATCCAGATGCAAAATTATTTTACAACGATTACAGCGTGGTTTTAGATGCTGGAAAAAGAGCCTCAATCAAAAAAATGGTAACAAGGTTTAAAGCGAATGGAGTGCCAATTGATGGTCTAGGAGATCAGTTTCATTATGCGACTGATACCAACAGACAAACGATGAAAACGGGTTTTACCGACATGGCCTCTACAGGATTGTTAATTCATCTTTCAGAATTAGATATTAAAGTGAATACTAATAAATCAGACTCTTATGTATTTAACGATACAGAAAATCAGAAACAAGCTGAAACCTATAAATACATTGTATCGATGTACGAAGAATTGCCCCAAACTCAAAAATTCGCTATTTCAACTTGGGGAGTTACAGACAAATACACTTGGCTGACTACTTTCTGGCATTTCAAAGAATATCCGTTGCTCCTAGATGCTGATTATAATAAAAAGCCAGCTTATCAAGGATTTTTAGATGGATTGAAGTAAAGAATATAGAAAATAGAATATAGAACATAGAGAATAGGTTTAGGATTATTTGGAAAATCTCTAGCCTTTGTTCTTCGTCTATCTTTTCGAACAGAAGAAGTCTCTTTTCTATATTCTGTGCTCTATTTTCTAAAAAAAAATTAACCAAAAAAAACCGAAATCATGACAATAAAATTAAATCATATAGCCAAATTCAAATATTTGCTTTTCGCACTTTTTGCCGTTTTGTTTTCTTGCGAAGATGATGTACGCGAAGTTTATCTTTATAAAAAAGGGACAATTGAAGCGACATCAACAAATACTACAATAAAAGGAGGAGAAACAGTAACTTATACCGATTCGTCAACAAAAGTACGTGCTATAAAATGGACATTCCAAGGTGGATCTCCAGGTGCTTCTATCGAGCCAGTTGTCGAAGTAAAATATACTAAAGCAGGAACTTTTACCACAACTCTTGAAATAACACATACTGATAATACAGTCGAAAAGAAAACTTTTACTGTTGAGGTTGAAGCACCACCAACACCTCCAATTGTTATTCCAACCGATGCTCTTAAAATTTACTCTGAAAATCCTGATTTCACTAAAACTGCTCCTGTTTTAAACTGGGTTTCAAGCAATCAGTTTGTAATTAAAGAAGTAGCAACAGATGGTTATGAAGGAGCTTACAGAAACTTCACTCTTCCAGCTACACCTCCAGCAGCAGAAGCAAAATGGGCAATGGCAATTTTACAGTTTGTAAACTTTACTGATATTTCATCTTACACCTATATCAATATGGCAGTAAGAACAACGAGTACAGGAAAAATCAGATTTAGAATGAAAGATGCAACAAATACTGGTTATGTAGAATTTGATGCCACAAGTAATTTGTACGGATTAAAAAGAGACGGCGCTTGGAACATGGTTAAAATCCCAATTGCTGATTATAAAAAACAAAATGCTGCCTTAGACTTAACCAAAATCAAAGACATTTTAGTATTAAGAAGTGTTGATCCAGAAGACGTAAGAGCTTTAAATAATTACACTTTCGATATTGATCATATCTATTTGTCTAAATAATTTTTTTTTTGCTCCACATTACACTATTTCCATTATGGGACAGTTTTGCTCTGTCCCATAATTTCTCATAAAATAATTAAAAAACGAATTTAATGAAACATTCCATTTATGTATTGTTCTGTTTTATAAGCCTGATTTCACTACATGCACAGAATAAAATTACGTACCAGAAAGTCGAAGCCAGACAAAACGCATTAGATCCAAAATGGGTGGCTTATGATGCTAAAACAATTGATAAACTTCCTGGATTTAAAACAAAAAAACAAGAACCAATTTCAAATTTTGGAGGTTTTAAGGTTTGGCAGAAAGAAGCAACAGGATTTTTTAGAACTGAAAAAATAGACAATAGATGGTGGATTATTGATCCCGAAGGTTATCCGTTTATTTATAAAGGAATTGCCGTTTTCAACGCGGGACGTTCTGTAAACCAGCAGAAAGCATTTGATATAAAATATGGGAGCAATGAAAATTGGGTTAAACAAGAATCAAAATTACTTCGCGATAACGGATTCAATGGCGTAGGAGCGTGGTCGAATGTTAATTTGGTTCGAAATGCAGAAAATCCGTTGGTTTATACCGTAATTATCTCGCCAATGGGAATGTATCATTCGGATCACATTAAAAAATATGGCGGAAAATATAAGGAAGCCAGCTGGCAGAATTACCGTTTCGATTTGGTAATGGTTTTCGATAAAGAATTTGACGCTTATGTCCAAAAAGCGGTAGAAGAGGTTTCTCAATACAAAAATGATAAGTATTTGATGGGTTATTTTACTGATAATGAGCTTCCATGGTACAACGACGCATTAGATAAACATTTAACTTTATTGGCCAAAGATGAGCAGGGATATTTAGCTGCAAAAGCATGGCTGGATGAAAGAAAAGGATTTAATGCATCATTATCCGAGGTTAATCAGGAAGATAGAATGGCTTTTACAGCTTTTTATTTTGAAACCTACATGAAAAAAGTAACCGAAGCGCTTAGAAAAGCAGACCCGAACCACATGTACTTAGGATGCCGTTTCAATCAGGATAAAGAGCAAGAATTGACAAATCCTGAGATTTTTAAAGTAGCTGGAAAGTATATGGATATTATCTCTATCAATCATTACAGAAAATGGGAACCAAATCAGGAATTGATGAACAATTGGGGAGAATGGTCAGGAAAACCGTTTTTAATTACAGAATGGTACACCAAAGGAGAAGATTCAGGATTGCCGAATAATACAGGCGCAGGATGGTTGGTTAGAACACAAAAAGAAAGAGGACTTTTTTACCAAAATTTCACTTTGGATTTGCTTAAAAACAAAAACAGCGTAGGCTGGCATTGGTTTAAATATATGGATAACGACCCGCAGGATTTAAGCACAGATTATTCGAACAGAGATTCAAACAAAGGAATTGTAAACAGCAATTTCGAACCATATCAGCCTTTACTAAAAGAGATGAAAGTCATTAACGATAACGCTTACGAACTGACACGTTATTTTGATAAAAAGAATTAAAAGTTAGGAATTAAAAATTAAAAATCAGCATGTGTAAATAGAACGCGGATTAAACGGATTTGCTTTCGCAAAAGCGCAGAAAAAAACAAATTTTATTTTATTGAAAAATCCGTTTTTATCCGCGTCCAAATAGAGTTGCCGCATTAAATCATATAATTAAAAATAAAAACAATATGAAAAAAATTGTAATGCTGTGTTTTACTTTTCTTTTAATGGGAAAAGCAACGGCGCAGGAAGTTCCATTGGTATCTAATATTGTAGCAAGAAACAATATTACCTTAAACGGAAAATGGAGTTACATTGTAGATCCACTGGAGAATGGATATTACGATTACCGTTTGATGCCTTTTAAAAACAACGGATTTTTCGAAAATAAAAAATGGAATACCACAGATTTAACCGAATACAATTTCGCGACTTCTGCTACAATGGATATTCCGTCTGATTGGAATTCGAAAGATGAAAGATTGTTCTTTTACGAAGGAACAGTTTGGTTTCAGAAAGACTTTAATTATAAAAAAGACGCTCAAAGCAAAGGAATTCTACATTTTGGAGCAGTCAATTATGATGCGAAAGTCTATGTAAACGGAAAAATGGCGGGAACTCACGTTGGCGGTTATACACCTTTCAATTTTGATGTAACCGATTTATTAGTCGACGGAAATAACTTCGTAGTCGTAAAAGTCGATAACAAACGTCATAAAGATAACGTCCCAACAGTAAACATGGATTGGTGGAATTACGGCGGAATAACGAGAGACGTAACCTTGGCTTCGGTACCAAATACTTATATCGAAGATTATCTGGTTCAATTGGATAAAAAAGAAAAAGGGAAGATTTCAGGCTGGATAAAATTAAATAGCGAAAGCGGCAATCAGTCGGTTTCAGTTTCGATTCCAGAATTGAAAATCAAAAAGAATGTTACAACCGATGCGAAAGGAATGGCGTATTTTGAAATCAAAGCCAATCCGACTTTATGGACGCCAGAAAAACCAAAATTATACGATGTAATTATTAGCAAAGCAGACGAAAATATTAAAGATCAAATTGGTTTTAGAACTATTGAAACCAAAGGAAAAGAAATTCTGCTAAACGGAAAAAAAGTTTTTTTGCGAGGTATCAGTATTCACGAAGAAGCGCCTTTCAGATCTGGTAGAGCATGGTCTGAAGATGATGCGATTACATTGTTGAATTGGGCGAAAGATTTAGGATGTAATTATGTTCGTTTGGCGCATTATCCACACAACGAAAATATGGTAAGACAAGCCGAAAAAATGGGAATCATGATTTGGTCTGAAGTTCCTGTTTATTGGACGATTTCGTGGACAAATCCTGATACGTATGCCAACGCAGAACGCCAATTGCACGACATGATTTACAGAGATAAAAACCGATGTGGCATCGTGATTTGGTCCATTGCCAACGAAACGCCGCATAGTGATGAAAGAGATGTTTTCTTAAGCAAACTGGCAAAATATGCTCGTACGCAAGACAATTCTCGTTTAATTAGTATGGCGATGGAAGTGACTAAAAGTCCGAACAATGTCAATACGCTTCATGACAACATGAATGAATTTGTAGATATTGTGAGTTTCAATCAATATTTGGGCTGGTACAGAGGAACAAACGAATCTTGCAAAGACATGCAATGGGTAATTCCGTACAACAAACCAGTTATTATCAGTGAGTTTGGAGGTGAAGCGTTACAAGGTCTCCACGGCGATAAAAAAGAACGTTGGAATGAAGAATATCAAGAAGAATTGTACATTCAAAATACACAAATGTTTAATCGCATTGAAGGCTTAGCAGGAGTTTCTCCTTGGATTTTAGTTGACTTTAGATCGCCAAGAAGACAATTGCCAAACATTCAGGATTTCTTCAATCGTAAAGGTTTAATTTCTGATCAGGGAATTAAAAAGAAAGCTTTTTATGTAATGAAAGATTGGTATGCTAAGAAAGAAGCAGAATACAAGTAAGTTATAAGTTTTAGATAAAGTGGAAAACCTTCAGAATCAATTTTGAATCTGGAGGTTTTTTTTATGTTTTTTCCTTAATTTTATTTAAAAAAAACAAAGCTTAAAATGGAACTAGAAATCATCATAAGACTTCTTTTAGCGGCATTCTGGGGAGCTCTTATCGGAGCTGAAAGAGAATATAGAGGAAAAGCAGCGGGTCTTCGTACCACGATAATGATTTCTGTTGGAGCTTGTTTTTTTACTTTGATGTCTGAATGGATTGGCTGACCAGGAAATCCAGATCGTATAGCTTCTAATATTGTAACAGGTTTAGGATTTCTTTGTGCGGGAGTTATTTTTAGATCAGATAGTCATGTGAGCGGCATTACTACTGCAGCCGCGATTTGGTCAGTAGCGGCAGTAAGTATGGGAGTGGGAGCTGGGTATTATTTTGCTTCGGCCTGCGCGGCTTTAATGATTCTTCTAATTCTTACTTTGCTTACTATACTTCAAGATAAAATCGATTTAATTAATGAACATAAAACACTTCGAATTACCTTTAAAAGAACAGATGATGGATATAATCGATGCAAAGATTTATTTAATAAACATTCAATAAAATCAAAACTTCTAGGACAACGTCGCACTTTGGATCATCTTACTTTAGAATGGCAGGTGCATGCTTCTAAACATTCAATGGAATCTTTGTACGCAGCGCTCTTAATGGATCCAATTTTTGAGGAATTGGTGTTGTAAATGTTTAAAAGCTCTTATTCTTTAGTTATTGTTTTTATATACTCCCAATTACAGTCGTATATCGCAATTTCTAAATCTGAATTCACATTTATTAAATCGTAAGCTTTATTCTCGGCTTCTAACAGATTATCAAAAGAAAAGGACGGACGTTTATTATTTTCACCCGCATGATATCTTGTTTTGCCATCAAGCTCTAATACAATTCCTGTTGCTTTTTCACATAGTATAAGTTGATACATAAGTTAGGTAAAATGTATATTTCTAATTATTTCTTTAATTGATTTTAAAGCTTCTGTTGCAGTTTGACGAATGATGATTTTATTCTTTTTATCTTTAATTAAAGTCGTAAATTGATTGTCTTCTGTATTGATATCAACGATCGTTCCTCCATATTTTAAAGTCGTTTCGGTAATAGCAATAGGAAGATTTGTAGCTCCAGAAGTTCCTATAATAAATAATATTCCTGAATTTTTAGCAATCTTCAAGGCACTGAATTTTTTATGGGTTCGTTCATTATAATATTCATCAAACCATAAAATATTAGGTCTCATCCAGCTTCCACATTCCTGACATTTTAAAAGTTCAATTTCTCTTTCGGTTAAATCTTCATCAATGTCTTTTCCTTTTATTTCTTCTGGAAGATTTATAATTTCTTTACATCCATTAGAACATTTTATTTCCCTGTTGTTTCCATGAATTTCAAAAATTCTCTCAGTTCCGCTACGTTTATGTAAATTATCAATGTTTTGAGTAATTAAATGAAATCGGTCTTTTAGAATGTTTTCAATTTCAACCAGTTCGTAATGACTTACATTAGGTTGTGCATTTTCGAACATTTTTTTTCTAAATAAAGAATATTGCCAAACTTCTTCGGGATTTTCTTTAAAATATTTAAAAGTCCCAAATTCTTCTGGTTTATGAAATTGAGTTCCTTTTATCCAAATGCCATCAACTCCACGATAAGTTGGAATACCGCTTTCTGAAGAAATTCCTGCACCTGTTAAAAATGTAAAGAGGTTTCTTTTATTTTTATTCGATACTTGTTTTATGATTTCTTCTAATGCTTCCATTTTGTATTTGTCGTAATTATTTGATAAAAATACTAATTTGGATCTTAAATAAGTTTTTTCAATATCTCTAATCCTTTCGCTAAATCTTCTCTAGAAGAAGAAGCAAAACCAAGCCTTGTACCGTTTTCGTTAAAATTAGGATATTGATGTGCTTTTCCGTCAGAGAAATATAAGCCTTTTTTGTAAGCTTCTGAAGCCAATTTTTCTAGGTTAATCGTTTTATCAAATTTTGTCCAAACGGTCATACCGCCATTTGGAACCGAAAAGTTGACAACATCACCTAATTCACTTTCTAATAAACCACAGAAATAATCTCTTTTATCTTGATAAACGCTTAGGGATTTTCGCAAATAACGCTGAACAGTTCCGTCATTTATAATTTCGCCCATTGCATTATCTAAAATATGATCACCTTGGCGGTCCAAAAGTACTCGAACATTCGTAAGATGTTCAATAACATTTTCGGGAGCAGCCAGATATCCCATTCTAAAAGCTGGCGAAAAACTTTTGCTAAATGAACCGCAGTAAATCACCATTCCGTTTTCATCAGCACTGGCTAACGGAAGCAGAGGACGATTGGTGTAATGAAAGTCAAAATCGTAATCGTCTTCAAAAATAATAAAGCCATATTCGTTGGCAAGCTGCAATAATTCCAGTCGGCGGTCAATGCGAAGAGAAACCGTTGTGGGATAGTGATGATGAGGTGTAATGTAAACCATTCTTACCTTATTCTTTTGACAGATTTTTTTCAATTCATCTACAACCAAACCATGTTCATCAACAGGAATTCCAATGTGTTTGGCTTTTGAATGAAGAAAATTATTTTCGGCGCGGCGCCATCCCGGAACACCAGAAACAATAATGTCTCCAGGTTGTATAAGTGCGTTGCATACCAAATTGACGCCCATAACTGTTCCTCGAACGGACAGTATATTTTTCGAATTCGTTTTTAAACCTCGGGTTTCGTTTAAATGTTTTGAAATTGCCTCTTTATAATAATCTGAGCCATCAGGATTGCCATAACTTCCAAATTTATCATAAAGTCCGCTTCGGGTTAATTGATTTCGGTAGGCTCTGTAAAGTTCTTTTAATGGCGCTAGTTTTGGATCAGGAAAACCATCATCAAAATGAAGATTAGTTTTAGGAACAAAATATGAGTTTTCTAAATAGTGTTTTTTCTCAATTGTAAAACCTGCCGTTTTTTGTGTTTTATTGGATTGTTTTTGAAGTTTTTCAGGTTTAATTTCAGGTATATGAGAAGAAACAAATGTACCTCGACCCGTAAAACTTTCTAGCCAGCCCTGATTTTGTAATTCTTCAAAAGCTTTAGAAACGGTAATTCGGTTAATACTAAGAAAAACAGCAAAATCTCTCGAAGAAGGCAGTTTCTGACTTGTTTTGAGTTTTCCTTCTTTAATTGAAAACAAAATTATTTCAGCTAATTGCAGATAAAGAGGTTTTTCCAAATTTCCATTTGGATGATTATCACTAAAAAGTATTTCAAAAATTGGACTATTCATTTTGAATAAATTGGACTACAAATATAATCCAATATAGTTTTACTTTTGAATTATAAATACAATTACTTATGAATGAAGGAAATATAATAATTCGAAAAGCAGTAGAAAAAGACAGTGAAAAATTGTGGGCTTTAATGCGCGATCTGGCAGTATTTGAAAAATATATCGATGTTTTTGCTATTACGCCAGAAATTGTCCGAGAAAGCGGATTCAGAAAAAGTCCGCCTGATTTTTATTGTATCGTTGCAGAAGATGGAGTAGAAATTGCAGGAATGCTGGTTTATTATTTTTTACCCTATACTGCTGTAAACAAACCAGCCATTTATTTAAAGGAATTGTACGTGAATGAAAACTACAGAGGGCAAAAAATTGGTGAACAATTGATGAATGCTTTACATGGAGAAGCTAAAGCAAACAACTGCGGTCAAATTAAGTGGACAGTAGCGCCTTGGAATGAAGCTGGTAAAAAGTTTTATGAAAAACTGGGAGCAAACGAAAATAAAGAATGGTTAAACTACGAATGGAATCTCTAATTCAAATCGATATTGATTAATTTTAGAATTGAAAAAATAAACATCATGGCTTTAAATTTACAACCCATTTTAGAAAACGATCTTTGTATGCTATATCCTTTAGAAGAAAAAGATTTTGATGCTTTATACAAAGTGGCTTCCGATCCTAAAATTTGGGAACAGCATCCAAACAAGGACAGATGGAAAAAAGAAGTTTTCGAAAAGTTTTTTGAAGGTGCCATACAAAGCAAAGGCGCTTTTAAAATTATAAAAAAAGCAACTGGAGAAGTTGTTGGAAGTACAAGATTTTACGATTTCAATAAAGAAGAAGATTGTATTTTTATTGGATATACTTTTTATGCCGTTTCCTGTTGGGGAAAAGGTTTTAATCAAAGCGTAAAAAAGACAATGTTGGACTATCTTTTTAAGTATGTATCTAAAGTCAGATTTCATATCGGTGCGGAAAATATCCGTTCGCAAATTGCAATTTCAAGAGTAGGAGCCAAAAAAATAGCAGAGGAAGAAGTCGCTTATTTTGGAGAAAAACCAAAATTGAATTTTGTGTATCAAATTGATAAATCAAATTGGCTAGAATAAATCATTTTATAATAGAGATTGAACTTCTAAAAATTAAATAATTCGGTATAATTTATTTCAAGTGCATTACAAACTTTTTCAAGAGTTGAAAGTGTAGCATTTGAATTTCCTTTCTCTAATCTAGACATATTACTTTTCTCAAAGTTGCATTTTGTAGCCAATTCTTGTTGAGAAATATTTTTTTCTGTTCTTATTTCCAGAATTCTTTTTCCAACTTTTTGTTGAATGGTTTCTTTCATTTGAAATTATCTTTTATGATAATTCAAATTTTGTTATATATTTGCATAAAGTGGTTATCATATATGATAACATTGTTTTTTGTCTAATATTTAACATATGAAAACACATCAAAAAGAGTCAATAAATGAACTTTTGGAATTAATGAATAAAGTCAATTTCTTCAAAACATTAAAAAGTGAAAAGGAATGTTTTATTGCAGAATTAAAAGTGCCAAATTATACTGAATTAAATATGATGATTTCTTCTTTATTAAAAGCGAGCATTCTGATGTTGCAAAACGAAAATTTTGGAAAAGCTTTTTCAGAACCAATGATTTTAGTTGAAATTGCTTTACAGTTGTTGCCAAATGATGAAATGGAGTTGCTTGATAAGATATGTAAGTTGAATCTAGAAAGCGAGGATTTTAATGTTTCCTAAACTTCGGCTTCTCTTGAATAACTGCAAAATAAGAAGCACTAAAAGCCGAAAGACTTTTATAACCAACCATAATTGCAATCTGACTCAAAGTATATTCTTTACTATCCAGAAGTTCAATGCTTTTTAGAATTCGAATTAGCTGTAAATATTTTTGAAGCGTAATATTCGTTTTCTGTTTAAAAATACGTTGTAAACTTCGAACCGACATTTGAGCCAGATTGGCCAATTCATCAATTTCCAAAGCATATTGGTAATTTTTGTTGATGTAATCGCAAACTGGAATCAAACGACTGTCGGCAGGAACTGGAATTTGCAACGAATTATTTTCTTTACAAAAGTTAGGAAGACTGGTTAAAATCGCATTTAAAAAAGCAGTTTGTTCTTCGTTTTCAGTCAACAATTTATCCCATTTTTGAGCATACAAAATCATTTCTTTTAAAACATTAGGCGCTGAAAAAACATGCACATTTTGATAAAAATCCTGTTTAGGAACACTCTTAAACAAAGCAATTATTAAGTTTACTGTTTTTGATTCAGAAGAAATGCGATGTTCTTTCTTTGTTGGAATCCAGATTACATGGTTTTGCGGAACGAGATAGGTTTTTTCTTCAATATGAAAATATTGATAACCTTCTTCAACATAAGTCAATTGGTAACGTTCGTGTGTATGAACGTATTCGTCATGCTGCCAGTTTTCATCATACCAAACATAAGCGTTTGTAGGTATGTTGTCTTCAAATTGACCTTCTTTTTTTTCGGATAAACCGCATTTTAAATTGGCGTTCTGCATGTAGTTTTTGGCAAATTTAATAAAAACGTCATGGTTAATTTTGTAAATGAATAAAATTTATAAGAACATGAAAAAACTACCTCTCTTTTTATTAGCCATTTTAACTGCATTTATAATGAATACAATGGAAGCACAAAATAAAAAAGCAAACATATTAGTCCTCATTCATTCTGATAACGGAGGAACTTACGAATTAGCCAAAGAAATTGCCAAAGGAATCGAAAGTGATCCAAACGCAAAAGCAATTATTAAACAGGTAAAAGCAACAATAACTCCAAAGCTAAAAGAGATTCCAGTTGCAACTGTTGATGAATTAACTTCTTATGACGGAATCGTATTTGGTTCGCCAGTTTATTTCGGAAATATCAGTACAGCAATGAGCGAGTTTCTTTCTAAAACGGTTACTTTATGGTCGAATCATGCTTTAGAAGGAATACCTGCTGCAGTTTTTATGTCGGCAGGAAGTGGCGCAGGTAAAGAATTAGCATTGCAATCTTTCTGGAATAGTTTAGCCGTTCATGGAATGGTTTTAGTATCAAACGGAATTAGAGGAAATGAAAAAATCGACAAGAAAATTCCACAGGGAAATTCCGTTTTAGGAACAACAAGTTTAGCTTCTTTAAAAGATGTAGAAAGACCAACAAAGGATGAACGTTTTTTAGCAGAATTACAAGGAAAAAACTTTGCGAAAGTAGCATTGGCTTTAAAAGGAACTTTTTCTAAAAAAGAAATAACAGTAAAAGAAGAACCTTCAATTAATGCTATATTAAAATCAAAGAATATTGTATTGCCTCAAGTGCCAAAACCAGCTGGAAATTACCAGCCTTATGTGCGTACTGGAAATTTGGTATTCATTAATCAAGTGGCTTTAAAAGATGGAAAAATTCTCAATCCAGGAAAATTAGGATTGAATGTGGACGAACAAAAGGTAAAAGAGGCAACTGAACTGACAATGCTAAATGTAATTTCCGTTTTGAATGAAGCGGTTGATGGCGATTTAAACCGAGTAAAAAGATGCGTACAGTTGACTGGAATTTTCAATACCAAAGACGATTACACCAAACATGCCGATTTAATGAATGTGGCTTCAAATCTTACAGTTGAAATTTTTGGAGAAAAAGGAAAACACGCTAGAGCAACTTTCGGAGCTTCGTCAATTCCGGTAAATTCTTCTGTAGAAATTCAGGCTGTTTTTGAAGTGGAATAAAATGAAAGATTTATAAAAACGAAAACCCCTTAGACAATAATGGCTAAGGGGTTTATGTTTTAGTTTAGAATATTTTAAAGTAGTTGAAATAAGTTTTTTATAATTTCATAAAATCTTCAAATATTGTTTTATCAAGACTACAATTTTTAATAAGAAACTGCATAATGTCTTGAGTGAATTTTCTTGTTAAGTCCGGAAAAGCTTTGATTTGTTCTTCTTTTATTAAAATTTTATTATCATAGAAAGAATTCTCAATTATATTTTGGAGTAATTCAGGAATTTTTGAAGCAGCATTTGTTGATTCAGCTAATCTGGAACAAATATGAACTAAATCATAATGCCAAGCTGGCTCAAAACTATCTTTGCTATTTGTTGCTTGGCTAACCAAGTCATGAATTTTTCGTTTTTCATTCAATGATTCGGCACCACCATAAAGTGAATTTGTAATTGAACTTTTAATGTCAGAATAGTTTAATACCATTGATTCTCCAATATTTCTAAGAATAGAATATGAAAATAATTCTAGTACATAATAATAAACCTGTTTGTTTCTGATGTTTCTGACCTCTTCCTTAAAAAAATCAGTTGATTGGGGATGTGATAATAGATGAATTATGTTGTGAATATTTCTCCAGTTTTCTTTGTTCCAAAAATCAAGTTTTACATAATCAATTAATTTTTCATTGAAAGATTTAAAATATTTTAGGTTCTCATTAAGTCTTAAATACTTTGCATTTTCAATATTTAAAAGTTTTTCAACATCAATACCAAATCCTAATAAAAGTTGTCTTATTTCAGATTCTGTCAAACATCTAATTCCATTTTTAATTGCAATTTGTCTTGCATTCTGGTGTATTTTACTTTTAATTAGATAACCTCGATCGAGATTGTAAAAATCGTATACTCCCAGAAACTTAAATAATTCTTCTAGCGCACTTGTTTCACCGCTTTTACACTCAGAACCAATTGAAAAAAAAGATAAATCTGCATTAAACTTATAACCATAAACATCAATATCCGATACATCATGAGTTTTAAAACTTGTAATGTAACTTTTGGTTCTAAGTTGAACTTCGTATTGAGTGCAGAATCCCATTTGTTTAAAGAGCTCTTTACACATTAATTTCAAATCGAGATCTTTATTTATTATTTTTTTTGCCATTATTCAATTCCTCTTAATAAATCATTTATTCTGTTAACTGTTGATCTTGATTTTTCAGTACTATTTTCTTTAAGGACGTGAGTTCTTGTTTGTGTGGGATGTAGTATATTTCCAGGAATTAAAATTTGACGAGCCAATTCTTCCGAATTATCATATTTAGATGTATCACCAATTGCAAGCATTTCTAACGCCATTTTAAAAACTAATTTATTTTCATTATTATCAATAAAATGAACTTCGTATCTATTACCAGTTGGAATAATTTTAACTAAACCTAAATTGCGTGCTGGTTCATATTGCATTAAACTTTCAGAATGACCTTTTAAAAAACCTCTCATTAATAAAGCATTGATTAACCTTTCAGGACTGAATATTTTTGTTATTCCAGCAAAATTTTCACCATATCTAACGCATGAAATTAGAACACGTGCTTTATGAAGAAGGTTTTTTTCTAATTTTCCGACTCCTGTTCTAGGAGTAAATAAGAATTTTTTCAGACCAGAAGTTGAGCTGACAGATAAGGTTGGCAAACACCCCAATGCAATTGCATCTGTAAGAATTTTATCGCTTTCAAATTTTCCATCAGGTAAGCCTTGATAACCTTTTATTTTACTTATTGCTGATATAAGTTCGTTTGATTGATGTTTTTTTAATAAGTCAAAAATCTTATCAGGATTATCATCCCAGTATAAAGGAGAATATAAAATACTTTCCGAATCAGTTGGAGAATTATATGTATCTACCAAGGATGCACTTTTACAAACATCTTTAATTTGATCGTATTCTGATATATCAATATCTAAATCACTAATTATTTCTTTTTCTTTGTGAGGAAAAGAACTTAGCTTTTCAAGAATGTCAACAGCTTTAGAAGATAGATTGCTTTTATTCTCCGAAATAAAATATTCTCCAAAATCATGATATATTTTCTGTGTTTCAGGAACGAGAACGTCAATTCTTTTTATATCTCTTTTTCCTGTGTGATATTGCAATCTAACAAAACCTAATTCTTCAAGATGAGAAAGGGCTTCCTTTGCCATAGGTTTCTCAATCTTTAATTCACCAGCTGCAGCATAAAAAGGTGTTAAATCATTAATTATTTCATGATCTTTTATTGTTGTGGCAATTTGAATTGATGCTCCTAAACTTTTTAATAAATCAAATTCGGTTTCAACGATTGCTCCTCTACTTTGAATTAACCCATGATGTATGTCATGAATTCTTACTCCAGTGGAAATTTTTTTATCCATAGTTTTGGTAATTAATTTTTTTATATTATAACATGTTTACAGTAAGTTTTAATAATTTTAGATTAATAACTTTCTAGGCAGATAGGTTAAAAAAAAATCAGATTTTTTTGATTTGCTAATATAAAAAAACTTTCTTTTTGCTTCGAAAAAAACAAACCCCTTAATGATAATTTTAAGGGGTTTGTTTTTATTTCACCAAATAATCAACCTGATCAGCTTCGCAAAGTCTAAAATATCCCAAAGCATAATCATTGGCATTGTTGGTGTTTAAAATATTTCCTCTAATATTTCCCGGAGGAACGGAAAACGGATTTGAATTTGAAGCTTCCAAAATCAATTTCATGTAGTTGAAAAAGTTTTTAGAAACGCCTCTATGTGTAATTTTTACTGTATTTCCGGGTTTCATATCTTCATCAGAAAATCGTGTGCTGATTTCGTTTCCATTATAGAATTCATCATTTGTGATTTCATATTGAGGAAAAATTAGGAACTCACTTTGATAATCGGTTACATAAAAATTAACCTGATCGGCTGGATCTGTATAATAGAAAGTCATTTCGATTACATCTTCGCCACCAAAATCGGGTACCATTTTTTGATCTACTTTTGTAATGGGAACTACAGAAGTTAATTTTTCTGTAGCCGTAAAACTTTTGCCTTCAGCTTCAATAAACAATTTGTAATCAGCGTCGATTACAGGAACAAAATTGGTGCATTTGTAAACTCCCGCTTCTGTTTCATTAAAAGTAAAAACATCTCCATTGCTGTTTTCAACACGTACTTGTGCTCCTGAAACTTTTGGTGTTGAATTGTTGTAATACGGAGCCGTTTTACTAATTTTTATAGTTTGTTCGTTTCCACTAGTTCCTTTTTTCCACATAATTTCAGCATCAATTACCAATCTGGTTTCGCCTGTTTCCAGATCAAGATTGACAACATCTTCACAAGAAGTAAAGGTGAGTGCTAAAAAAAGTGTTATTAATGCTAATGCTTTATTCATTGTCGTATATTTTTTTAATCTTTTCATTGCATTAAAATTTAAAATTATAAGAAACTCCAGGTACAATTCCGAAGATCGAAAGTCTTCTGGTTTCATTTGCTCCCGTATCATCATTTGTGGTAAAACTCATAGAAGCTGCATTTTTTCTGTTGTAAACATTGTAAAGACTGAATACCCAGTAGCTCTGCCATCCTTTCTTTTTATCTGGTTTTGGGGTATAAGTAGCAGCAAGATCCAAATGATGAAAAAGAGGTAATCTGTTTTCATTTCTCAAAGAATAATTCGGAACATTGATTCCTCCAAATTCATAATAACCATTTGCGTATGTTACTGGCTGCCCCGATTGAAGCGTGAAATTTCCATTAAAAGACCATTTCGGATTCAGTTCATAACTTCCCACAATACTTAAATTGTGAAGTTTGTCATATCCAGATAAATACCAGTCACCGTTTGCAATTCCAGGTTCTTCAGGTGTTCTTCCAGCTGTTTTTTGTTCTGCTCTTGATAAAGTATAAGAAATCCATCCGGTTAAATTACCTGTATTTTTTCTAAACAATAATTCCATTCCATAAGATCTGGCTTTTCCGTTCAGAATTACCTGCTCAATATTGTTATTAGCCAAAACATCAGCCCCGTCAATATAGTCAATACGATTTTGTACATTTTTATAAAATAATTCTGTTTCTAATGAATAATCCTTGTCTTTGAAATTTCTGAAATAACCCAAAGCATATTGATCCAAAAGTTGAGGTTTTGTGAAAGGTCCGCTTGGTGTCCAGATACTCATTGGTAAAGGAGATTGTGTATTGGATAAAATATGAATGTACTGTGCCATTCTATTGTAACTTGCTTTTACAGAGGTTTCGTCATTAAAAGCATAAGATAAAGCGGCTCTTGGTTCAAAATTTCCAAAATTGCTGATTGTTTTGCCTTTTCCATAATGAATAGTTCCGGTTGGAATCCCTTCTTCATAAATTTTATATAAAGGATTGTAAACAACAGACTGACCGTTTTCGTAAGTACTAATATTTTCTGAACCTAAACGATAAAAAGTACTGTAACGAAGTCCGTAACGGAAATTCAATTTTTCTGTAATCTGATTTTCAAAATCGATATAAGCAGAAGCTTCAAAAGCATATTTTTTATCCAGTTGTTTGTAGTTAAATTGAGAATCAGCACTTGTTGGCTGCACAACACCAGGATTGAAATTATAATACAATCCGTCAACGCCATAATTGATTTTGAATTTTTCAGATTGTTGATAATTCCATGCATATTTTAAACCCGAGCTTTGAATGTTGCTATCCCATTCAAAACTTTCAGTAGAAAGTCCCAAGTTGAATTTGTAATCGCTGTAAAAAACAGAAAGATTACTGTTTAAATTGTTGTTGAATTTATGTTTCCAACTCAAAATTCCCATTGTACTTCCGTAAGTACTAGAGAAACGCTCGTTAATATCAAACAAATCATTTCCTAAATAACCCGAAAAAGACAAGGTATTATTGGCATTCAAACGAAAATTAAATTTAGCGTTCAAATCATAAAACATGGCAGAGTTTTTATTGTCTGCCAGTTTCATGAACAAATGCGCATACGAAGCACGTCCGGAAAGGATGAACGAACTTTTCTCTTTTTGTATTGGTCCTTGAACCAAAAGACGACTCGAAATAATTCCGATTCCTCCGTTTACTTTATATTCTTCAAAATCTCCAGTTTGTTGCGCTACATCTAAAACCGAAGAAACACGACCACCAAATCGGGACGGAATTCCGCCTTTGTATAAATCTAAACCATTAACGATATCAGCATTAAAAATAGAAAAGAAACCAAACATGTGAGAATCCGCATAAACAGGAGCTCCGTCCAAAAGAATCAAATTTTGATCGGCTGCGCCACCACGAACATTAAATCCCGAAGAAGCTTCTCCAGCATTGGTAACTCCTGGTAAAGTTAGAATCGATTTTAAAGGATCTGGTTCTCCCATTGCCACAGGAATTTTTTTGATTTCCTGCATCGAAAGACGGTTTACACTCATTTGAGTTGCTTTCACATCAACCGCTTTGTTATTCATGACAATTACTTCTCCCAATTGCTGGCTGTCAGATTCTATATTGAAGTTGAGGTTCATGTCCTCATTAAGATTAATATGTTTTTCTTTATTCTTAAATCCAATATAGCTTACAGAAACAGTATAACTTCCATTTGGAATTTCGATGCTGTATTTCCCATTTAAATCTGTCACAGTACCCGTTTCCAATTCTATAATATAAATGTTGGCACCAATAACAGGCTGTTTTTCATCATCAAAAATTTGTCCTTTTAGCTTGCTTTTTTTTTTAGCTGGTTTCTGAGTTTGAGATTTCTGTTTAACAAAAATATTGTTGCCTACAATAGAAAATTGTACAGAGGCAGTTTTGTTGAGTTCTGAAACTAGCTTTTGAATATCAGTCTGCTTAAAAGTACTTTTTTGGTTAAAGTATTTTTTATTGGTATCAATTTGATCTGTAAAAGCAAATTTGAAATCGGTCTGATTTTCTATCTGCTTAAAGAATTCTTTTAAAGTGACATTTTGATCTACAGTTACTGTAACGTTCTGAGCAGACATACAGAGACTGAATAAAAAAAAGCATGCTGAAATTATATGCTTCATGAAATTTTGTATTTTTGAATAATTATTAATTGGAATAACCTCGTGTTATCCTGAATATGAGGAGGATGTGGAGTTTCGCGGCTTACATCCTTTTTTCTTTTCTATTGAAAAGTAATCTGTTTTAAATCTTCATTTATTTCAAAGTTTAGGTTATACATTTCTGATATTAATTGTACAATTGTTTTTAAATCTTCTTTTTTATTGATTCTGATCGTAATGTTCTGATCTAGATTTTCTTTCGGAATATTGACTTTATAACCATAGGTTTTTTCAATATATTGACAAAGCACAGACAACTTTTGATTGTCGAAATCTATAAATCGACTGAACTCGGCTACTGAAGCAGTTTTATTTCCATAAGTGAATTTTTCTCCCGGTTTCAGAATCCATTTTTGATCTTGACCTTTTATGCTCATTTGAACGCTTCCTTCAAAAAGTTCTACAGTTACTTCTTCGTTTTCAGATTCTTTCACGATAAAAGAAGTTCCTAAAACCGTAGTTGTAGTTTCGTCGCAGAAAACCTGAAACGGATGTTGTTTGTCTTTTTTAACTTTAAAATAAGCTTCACCATCAATTTCTATTTTTCTGTTTAAAGCGAAATCTGTTCCATAAGAGATTTTAGAGTTTGGAGTCAACTCTACTTTCGAACTGTCTGGTAAAACCACATATTTTATTTTATCAGTCAGGTTTTCTATTACATTTTCGGCAACGACTACACTTTCATTCTCAGATTCATTGTTAAAATAAATTCCTGTTCCAATTAATACAAAAAGTAAAACAGACGCTGCGGCAAGATAGCGCCAAGGTGTGCTTTTACGTTTCTTTTTACTAAAAGTTTTAGAATGAAATTCTTCCCAAGATGCTTTTTTTACATCTTCTGAATGCGAAGAAGGAGTTTCGTTCCATAACTTTTCAAACTCATCATCAAAATTTTCCTTATCCATATTTTTTTGGTTTTAAAGCTTCTTACAATAAAATCCCTGTTTAGTAAAAACACCATAAACCATTTCTTTGATTTCTCTGTTGGTTTCGATTCTAAGAATTCTTTCGCGATTTTTGAAATCGAAATTTATAATACAATCAGAAATAACGAACTGTAAAAGAGCAACGATTAAACTGGCATCTTTTTTAGTTCTAACATTAGTTTTATAAGCTTCAATATGCATTTTTTGTTCTTTGTTTTTATAGATAACAAACGAGAACAAAAAAGTTCCTAATGGTTTTCGATTTTTTTTCGAATAAATTTACTGGCAAGATAAATATGATTGGCAATGGTCTTCTCAGAAAGATCCGTTATTTCTGCAATCTCCTTATAGCTAAGGTTTTCCAGTTTGTGTAAAGTGAATATTTTTTGTTGTTGTTCAGGAAGCTGATTAATAAAATTTTGTAATTTTTCTTGTCTTTCCTCAAAAATCCCTGAATCTGTTTCTTCATCTAGGATATGATGAGTTTGTGAAGGATCAAGTTGTACAATTTTATTTTCTCTGTTTACATGATTGATGATGATGTTTTTGCAGATCACAAATATTTGCTTGTCAAACAAAACCTCCTCATTTAGCAGTTCTCTTTTATTGTATAATCGTATGAAAGTTTCCTGAACAAAGTCTTCGGGAGTAAATACAGAAGAATGAAATCGTCTGGCAATGTTTATTAGTTTATCATAATAATTGAAGTAAACTTCTTTAAAAGCTGCTTCATTACCTTTTTTTAAACTTAAAATAAACTTTTTATTGTCCATAACGAAAAATATCGCGACTAGTTTCTAACCTAATCTAAACTCATTGGTTTCAATATTATTGTATTCAGAAATTTCGTAATCCTAAATCACGAATGTAATAAGTTACAAAGAACCGCAATTTAATTTAACATTTGACGCTGTTGTCGAAGAAATGTTACAAATTTTACACGCTAAAATTTTTACAAAAGTTCGGTTTTTATTGATTTTAGAGGGATAAAAGAATTTTTATGCTTAAATTGTAAAGAACAAAATTCAAAACATTATGACTTTACAAAGATTTTCAGTTTTAATCCTGATCACTTTTTTGATTTCTTGTAATAATAAAAAGGAACAAGAACTTACAGAAAGAGAGACTATTCTCTTGGAACGCGAAAAGAAATTTGCCGATAAAGAAGCAGAATATGAATTGTTATTGAAAATGAAAGACAGCATTCAGTTAATTCATCAAACGAAAGATTCGGTTCCTGAAATTAAAGTGTGGCCAGATACTCTTACTACCAAATGGAGCAGTAAAATGATTTGCAGAGAATCAAATTGTAGTACGTATGTTATTGGCGATCAGCGTACCGAAGTCTGGGATTTTGTTTCAGATTCTACAGGAATGTATACCAATGTATTGAGTAATAATCAGATAAAAAGAGTTTTTAGAGGGCAATATTTAGTTAATAAAATAGTACTCGATTCTGCCAGAGAAAGTTCCACTAAAAACAATATTAAAATTGAAGTTGTTCTAGATGATATTAAAAAAAATGTCATAAAAGGTACGCAAACTATCACGGGACAAGATAATTGTACGGCAAAATTCTCAGTTGAACTTACGCCATCAAAAAAATAATTTATGTTTTTAAGTATACATCATATTAGTCTTCCTATTGAAGATCCGCTTTTAAAATTTCTTATCGAACTTATTATAATATTATGCATTCCGCTTTTATTAAATAAGATTAAAGTTCC
>NZ_DASWYK010000220.1:0-12901 GCF_036405015.1 Flavobacterium sp.
ATTATTTTTTTACCTTCTATTGGCATAATTCTTCTTTTGAAAGAGAATAGTTTTGATGAATATAAATCAACTCTTTACATTATGAGAAAAGTTTATGCTCCGCTCGATGTTCCAATAGTTCAAAGTAATGATAGATTTAATGGTCCTTTAATAAGAACGATTTATCCTAACTATCTTTTGCTTTCAATAAAGATTTTGGGAATGTTATTTCTAATTACTTTAGGCATTAGACAACTTTTTTGGCCAGACCCAAAATTTCCTGATTTTAAAATCGATTTTTCACAGCCGTTTCAAGGCATTTTTTTACCACTTTTTCTTTTAGGAATTCTGCTTTATTTTCTTGGACGTGAAGTCTTTTACATCTCCCGAAAAATCAATCTCTACTATTATACATTAGAGATAAAAGCCATCTTTTTCAAAAAAACACATTCATATGACGAAATAAACAACATTTCTAAAACATACGAAGAAGAAAGAATACGCGTATCCAATTCCGGACATGCCTTTCTAAAAAAATACTTTTATGAGATTGCTTTAAAAAATGGAAAGAAAATAAAACTAGCTAAAAGAGATTTCTACAACCTTGAAAAATGGATGGAAAACCTCAAGCAAAATACACTGACAGAATAAACAGCCGCAAATCACGGCTATTTTCATTTTATAAGTTTCTAAGTTTCCTTAACCGTAATAATCTTAACCGGACAGGCTTTTGCTGCCAATTCACAACTTTCTACAATGGCATGATTGGGAGATTTTAAAGTGAAAAATCCTTTTGCATTCTGCGAATGAAGTAATACCGATTTTCCGTCTTTTTTTGACATTTGAAAATGAATCGGATCCATTTCTACGCAGTAATTACAACCAATGCATTTATCTCTTTGCAAAGTAATAATGACCATTATGCCTCAACGATTTTATATAGTTTGTCCGACATTCTGATTCTGAACGGAAGTTTAAAAGTACAATCGTCACCTTTTGTTGCTTTTTCCGTTGCTAGATCGTTTACAAACATTTCGTCGATAATCATTTCCTGCGCTCCTGTACTTGGTCCTGTTACTAGAATTTTATCGCCAACTTTAATATCGTAAGCTTCTATTTTGAATTGTCCAACCTCTGCTTTTGGGAAATAATGCGTTCCTTTCCCAACATAAACCTTCTTTTGAGTTGCTGCGGATCCTGGAATATCGCTCCATTCTCCTAATTCTTGTCCCAAATAATATCCTGACCAAAAACCACGATTGTAAACAGTGTTTAAATCTTCCATCCAAACTGCGGTTTTTTCTTTTGAGAAAGTTCCGTCATAATATGCGTCGATTGCTTCGCGATAGGTTTTGATAACCGTTGCCACATATTCTGGTGCACGTCCGCGTCCTTCAATTTTTAGAACTTGAATTCCAGAATCTATTACTTGATCTAGGAAATCGATTGTACATAAATCTTTTGGAGACATCATGTATTCGTTATCCAATTCGATTTCGAAACCCGTTTCTTGATCGATAACAGTATATTTTTTTCGGCAGTTTTGCTTGCAAGCGCCACGATTTGCAGATGAATTATGCGAATGCAGACTCAAATAACATTTGCCCGAAACCGCCATACACAAAGCGCCGTGACCAAAAATTTCAATTTCTACCAAATTTCCGTTCGGACCTTTGATTTGTTCTTTTTCAATTTGTTCTGTAATTTTCTTTACTTGGCGTAAACTCAATTCACGGCTTAAAACCATAGTATCGGCAAATAAACTGTAGAATTTAATAGTTTCGATATTCGTAACATTCAATTGGGTTGAAATATGAACTTCCATTCCAATCGATCTTGCCATGGCAATTACGGCTTGATCTGATGCAATTACAGCGGTAATATTTGCTTCTTTGGCTTTATTCAATAATGTTTTTACGACAGATAAATCGTGATCATAAATAATCGTGTTTAAAGTGAGATAACTTCGAACGTTTTTGACTTCGCAACGATTGGCGATTTCTTTTAAATCTTCAATAGTGAAATTCACCGTCGATCTTGCACGCATGTTGAGTTGTTCAACACCAAAATATACGGAATCACAGCCATTATCTAAGGCTGCCTGAAGTGACTCAAAGTTCCCAGAAGGAGCCATGAGTTCGATTGTATTATTAATTGTCATTTTTGATTTATTATTCCGATGACCTATTTTTCGAGTTTAGCCATCTAACAATCGACAAAAATAATGTGGTATAGATTAGATTTTTATGATTTATATCATGGTCTATAATTTAAAAATTAATGTTGGAAAGTCATAATAACATAGCCCTATCATGAACATATTTTATGGATTTTCAAACATAGCCCACGGTTTCAACCGTGGGAAATTGTGTTATTTTTGTGTTTACAGATTAGTTCCAATGGCTATAAACATTGGATCGAATATGCATTATTCGGAAGCAACTTTTGTCAAGAAGCAAAATTTTATCCTATAAAAACTATTGAGTCAACATCTGTAAACGCCAAAGGAAGTTTAAGTTCTAACAAATTTATCCTTGCCAGCATATGCTCCAAAGGATCTTTTTCAAGATTTTTTATAGCCCAATCTTTTACAACTCCTAAATCTTTAATAATAAGATTCAGATCATTTTTACAAAGATCTATACCATAAATTATATCTGATAATAAAACAGTCTGTGTTTCTCTTAAAGCTGGAATCCAATAAGTATTAAAAAATATTTCTGATGCTATTGGTACATAAAACGTTTCAATATTATCAGGATTTAACGTAAATGCAGCGACACTCATATTAAATCAATCTAAAATCTTGTACACTTTATCTGATAATCTAATTCTGAATGGAACTTCAAAAGTAACCTTATCACCAATTTTAGCCGATTGAGTTTCTGCGCCATCAACGATGAATTTCTCTAAAACCATTTCTTGATCGCCAGTTGTTGGACCCGAAATAAGAATTTTATCACCAACGTTTAATTCGTGATTTTCAACAGTAAATTGTCCAACTTGTGCTTTTACATAATAATGTTCGGCTTTACCAAGAAGTACTTTTTTTACTTTTATTTTCTGACGAATATCAGCTTGCTTTTGTGCAGTTGCTAAAGCCGTTTCTGGCAAGTCGCCTGAATGTTTGAATTTCAAGTTTTCAGATTTTCCTTTTCTGAACACTTTATTTCCAACCTGTTTTCCAGTTCTTAAACGAACTTGATCAACTAAAGGCATGTGAATAATCTCTAAACATTCTGTAGAACAACAGTTTTCCATTGCAGCTTTACATTCATCACATTGAATAAACAATAAATGGCAACCATCGTTTTCACAGTTCGTATGATTATCACATGGTTTTCCGCATTGGTGGCATTGCGAAATGATGTCATCAGTAATTCTTTCGCCTAGACGATTATCGAATACGAAGTTTTTACCAATGAATTTGCTTTCTAAACTTTCTTCTTTCAGTTGTTTCGCATAGTTGATGATTCCACCTTCTAATTGATACACATTTTTGAAACCTTGGTGTTTGAAATACGCACTCGCTTTTTCGCAACGAATTCCTCCAGTACAATACATGACCAGATTTTTATCGTCTTTATGATCTT
Source organism: Flavobacterium sp. (assembly GCF_036405015.1). GTDB lineage: Bacteria > Bacteroidota > Bacteroidia > Flavobacteriales > Flavobacteriaceae > Flavobacterium. Next base: position 3,573 of record NZ_DASWYK010000220.1, read on the forward strand.
TAAGCTGTTCGTTGATAATTGGTAAACTCTCTCTAAAAGTCTCAACATCTGGAGTAATTGCTCCTTTAAAATGTCCAACTTCACTTTCGTAGTGATTTCTAAAATCTACTACAATCGTGTTTGGATCATCAAGGATTTCGTTGAATTCTTTGGCTTTCAAGTGAACGCCAATATTAGTAACATCAAAAGTATCGTCATTTAAACCGTCGGCAACGATTTTATGACGCACTTTGATCGTCAATTTTAAAAAGGAATGATCGTCTTGTTCTACGGCAACATTCAATCGGATGCCTTTCATAAAATCGTAAGCTTCAAGCGTTTCTCTAAAAGCTTCAAAATTTTCGGCAGGAACACTCATTTGAGCATTGATTCCTTCGCTGGCAACATAAATTCGACCTAATGCATCAAGGGCATTCCAGGCTACGAATAAATCATTACGAAATTTTTGTGGATCTTGAATTTTGGCATACGCATAGAAAGACAACGTTAGTCGTTGTTTACCTGCATCATCGATCATGATGGCTCTTTCTTCTGCGCTCAAAGTGTTGTACAGTTGCATGCTATAAACAGTTTTAAGTGAGAAATTATTTTTTTGAAAGGTGCAAAGGTAGGGAAAAAGGTGCAAAGTTGCAAAGTAACAAAGTGACAAAGGTTTTTTGTAAGGCTCTAAGGTACTGAGATACTAAGATTCTAAGTTTTTTAGTTTTAGTTCATAAAAAAAGCACCAAACGGTGCTTTTAAAATCTTTGTTACTTTGTTACTTTGTTACTTTGAACCTTTGCCCCTTAAAAAAATTAGCAAAACTCGTTAAATGCGTCTTGTAAATTTTCAGCAATTAGTTCAGCTGGACGTCCTTCGATATGGTGACGCTCTAACATGTGAACCAATTCTCCGTTTTTGAATAAAGCCATAGATGGCGATGATGGAGGAAAAGGAAACATATGTTGTCTTGCAGCATCAACAGCTTCTTTGTCAACACCAGCAAAAACTGTAATAAGGTGGTCAGGTTTTTTAGCTCCTTCTAAACTCATTTTTGCTCCTGGACGTGCATTTCTAGCAGCACAACCGCAAACAGAGTTTACAACAACTAAAGTGGTACCTTCAGCTTTGATAGCATTATCTACAGCTTCAGCACTATGTAAATCTTGAAACCCGGCAGCTGTTAATTCAGCTTCCATTGGTTTTACCATGTCTAGTGGATACATATTCTTGTCTTTTAAATTTTACTTTTGAACTGCAAAGTTACAAAGTTTACTCGCAACTAGTTAATTTGAAGTATAAAGTTTTGTTATAGTTCGATATTAAATTTTTAGAATCAAATTCATAAGAATTTAAGAAGTCGTTTCTTTTATCTGTTTATGTGGAAATTGATAATTATATTGCTTCAAATGATGATTCTTTCCTACTACATTGTGAGTGGTTAAAACTGTAGCTTTATTTCGTTCTGAGATCTCAATAGTTGAAAGATAACTGCTGAAATATTTTCTAAGTATTTGAATATTATCTTTTTCAACAGAATAGATCGTCTTTTTTCCTTCATTTTTTATGTTTACCAAACTTGCTTTCTTCAACTCCAGTAAATGTTTGGATATTGTAGATTGTGCTAACGGAATTAATTCGACAATTTCGCCACAAGTTCTGTTGTCTCTTTTCCATAAAAGCGTCATAATCTGAATTCGAACGGAATGACCGAGTGCTTTACAAATCTTACTTAACACTTCTGTTTCCGAATCAAATTTTAAGTCTTTTGAAATCCCCATTGTACCATAATTAATTCATTATCGCAAAACATCGATCAATTTTGCGACTAGCAAATCTAACTGGTTCTCTCTTTTTTTAACAACCACAAAAAGTCATTAAAATAAGAAAATAAGCCAATCTCTATTTTTGATGAAAAATGGTAATGATAATTTCATCCTTAAAAAACAACTCGAAACAAAGCTTTTAAGAATGGTATTTTAGGACATTTTAAAATCACCTTTAAATCTTCGGCCAGATTGGTTTCTTCATCCAAAAACTTAAAGATCAAAGCAGGATTTCCTTTTTTAAACAAAGAAGAAAAAATAGTACCTCCTAAGTCATTATGGCGATACAAAATATCCAAAAGCAGTAAATCGTAAAACCAAAAACGATTTTTTTGATGAAAGTCTTTCATTTTCACCTCTTCATTCTCAATAAACCGTACTAAATCGGACGACTTTTTATCTGAATTTTTAAACGTATAACCTGTGCTGGCTTTGGTCCAACCACCTGCTGTACCAATATTTAAAACGCGTTTTGTGTTCTTATTCCAAAAAGGATAACAGGTCATTGGAATGCTTCCCTGCTCTTTTTCGATAATTTGATAATGATGAATTCCAAGTTGTTTCAAATAATTCTGAATCTCATTTTCGTATTCATCTTTTGAAAGTAACTTTTCCGAAAACAATGTATATTCTAACAAAGCCTCTGTTGGAGAAGTTGGCAAAACATACATAAACCTAGTATTCTCTTTCTGTTCAACCGAAAAGTCCATGAAAGTAACTTCTTCAGGATTAAAAACTTCTGTTTCTGACTTTACAAACCACCCCACAAAATGTTGTTGCAAAACCGGATATTTCGTTTGACTTTCGGCAAAAGCCTTGGTATAAATACTATTGAACAAATAACTGCAGGTATATCGGTTTTCTTCTGTACCCACAAAAACATGTGTTTCGAGTTCGTTGATATCTGTTACTTTTTCATTTAAAAAAGCAATTTTGGAATATTTGGAAAGTTCTTTAAAAACAAAATTATAGAAATCTATTGCCTTAATTTGATTGTATTTATAAGGCTTCAACGCAAAATGGCGATTAAAATTTTCATCGGCAAACCAAGCAGAATCCCATTTTTTAGAAATAACAGTATCCCAGATTGATTGTCCTTTTTCCCAAAAACACCAAGTTCTGTCATTGGTTTTCTTCAAATCCTGATCTAACAACAAAATGGTTTTATCTGTAAATTTTCCAGACAAAACCATTTTATAAACAGTCATTAAAGACGCAAGTCCTGTTCCTGTAAAAATGTAATCGAAGTGTTTAATTTGCGAAGAGTTCATTCTCAAAAATAAGAAAAATTTACTTTCTCATTCTTTGAGATCACATTTCAAGGAATTTATTTTGCTAAATGCAATCTATTTAAATCCGTATACATCAGAAAACCATTTGATTACAAAACATCAAATCTGGAAAACACATCTTCTAATACCTGGAAAGAAAATGGTTTAAGGCTTTCCTCAGAGTTTTTTTGTAATTCTAACCAAAGATTTTTATCCGAATACAATTCAATTATTCCTGATGCAAATTCTTCTTTTTCTTCATGAATTAAAGCATTTTTTCGATGAATTAATTTCATTCCCTCTGCCCCAACTGGAGAAGTAACAACTGGTAGATAATATTCAAAAGCCTGTCCAATTTTACCTTTTACACCCGCGCCATAACGTAGAGGCGCAACCATGAGTTTGTTACTCATAAAAAAGGGTTCTATATCTGGAACATAACCATGAAAAACAAATCGTGGATCAACAATATCTTTGATCCTATCTTTGACATTTCCAATAATATTGACTTTTATTGTATCGTCTTTCTGCCAAACAATTGGCATAATATCATTGTGAAGACAATAAATCGCATCAATATTAGGTTCGTGTTGAGAACCTATAAAAACGATATCTTCTCTTTTTTCAAATGGAAGAACTTCATCAATAGTACTTTTTGGATAATGAATATTCGATAGTGTAATTAACTTATTATCAGCAATATATTTTGTCATAATTTCTCTTTCGAAATCAGAAACCGTAATCACAAAATCTACATTTTGAGCTAATTTCGTTTCAATAAAAAGAAACTTTTTGTAGTTTTTTCTATTTGAAATTCTTTTCGGATCAAGTTTAATCGCTCTTTGATAACGCAAAAAGTGAATATCTGTCATATCAAAAACCGATTTCGACTCTGGAAGTATTGCTGCTATTTTTCTAAAATTATAATCAAAAGCTCTTGCTCCATAATACCAAACAAAATCTACTTTAGGAACTGTTCTTAAAAAATCGAAATAAGTACGATACTGACTGGTTTCAACGTAAACAATAACACCTAACTCGCTAAAATCGATAACATCTTTATTGGTTCGAAATGTATTTCTAGAACAAATAATGCAGTTGTAACCTTTTGCTTTAAAAAACAAAATAATTTCTTTAAGCCTGTTAGAACCTGAATCCTGATCTGGGGAAGGCATACTAAGATTAAAAAAAACGATCGTTTTGTTGGATGAATTATAAGTATCATAATTCGGTATCGACTGATCCGACTGATTCTTAATTACTTCCCTTTTTTTATAATAATTCTTAAGATTTTTAAATATTCCCATCGATAATTTGTTATTCGCTATTATTTACCCTTTTAACAATGAAGCAGTTATAACAAAAGTGACGCCATCTTCAATTCTAAAATTACACTTGTCAAATTAAAACTCATTTTGATATTCTTTTATTATATGAATAAAAAAATCAAGTTAAAAGAGTTCTCATAATGAATTTATAGTAAGAAAAATAATACTAATTAATTTTAACTGTTGTGCAAATTAATAACAAAAAACTTTCACAATAAAGATTATCGTCAAAATTCTTCATTATTTCTATGTTCAACGAAATTAACATCGCTCATGTGTTTTTTATTCTTTTAAGTTTTCGAGCAGACTAATAAAATTATTTGAATCTAAGTAATTGCTATACTGAAATATAATTTCATAATTCTCATTCAAAACACATAAAACAGGATAAGTAATCTGGCTATTAATGGTTCCTAATTCTATAGCCAACTCATGAACTCCGACATTATTTCCAGAAGGCTGATATTTAAAAGTCTTGTTTTGGAATTGAATATCCCGTTTTTCCTCGGCATTCAAATCAATAAAATAAAAATCGGAATTTAGTTTTTGAATGATTTTCTGATTTTTGAAAGTTGTGGCTTTCATTCGTTGGCAAAACTCACACCAATCGGTATGGATAAAAACAATTATTTTCCGTTTCTGAATTTGTTGCAAACTGTCTATTTCTCCAAAATTCCTGCTTTTTAACTGGCAGAATCCCGTCGAAGTTATTCCGAAGAAAAGAATGAATAGAAGAAGCTTTTTCATTGCTTTTTGTTTTTTGCCACAGATTAAAGGATTAAAAAGGATTTTTTACTTCGCTTGTCAAGCTGAGTGAAAATCCTTTTAATTTGTAAAATCTGTAGCCAATATTTTTCTTTTATCAAATAGAAACATAGATTTTTGTCTTCATAAAAGATTCCAAAAGAAGCTAGTTTCCGCATATAGCTATGTGAATTAATGCGAGTGAAACGTCTTTTCTACAAAAAGCTGAACTATGTTTCTATGTGTTTAAATTTACTTAGCCACAAATTTCACAAATTAGCACAAATTATTAGCCTTACTATTTCATTGAAAATTAGTGTCAATTCGTGAAATTCGTGGCAAAAACAAAATCCTTTTTAATCCTTTAATCTGTGGCTAATAAAATTATCTAAAAGTATATCGCAATCCCAAAAACCCTCGAATGGTTTGGTTTTGTCCGTAAACATAAGTCGTATCAAATGTCAAACCGTACGGATTATCTGGCGTTACTAAAACTTTTCCAGCCGAATCGTATTCCACATTTTTATCAAATGGATCATTGGTTCTCGAAATCAAAAACGGATTATTTTGTTTTGGTCTAAAGTTCAACAGGTTTTTAACTCCGCCATAAACCTCAAAATCTTTCCATCCTGAATACGTAAACTGAATATTCTGAATACTATACCAAGGCGATTTCGGGCTTCTCGGATCGTATTCGCTCAGCAAAGGCAATTTCATCGGACTGTAAACATTTCCGGTATAATCCATCGATAAATTCCAAGGTTGTATTTTATACGAAACACTCCAAGTTCCTGTAAAATTCTCTGTGAGATAAGGTCTTTCTGAAATTCCGTTTTCTACATTTTTATTGTCTAAAACTGTCGCGCCCACAATAAATTTTAGTCCTGAAGGAAAATTAAGATCCACATTGGTACTGATTCCCTGACTTATCGCATAACCGTCAATATTGCTGTAAATGATTTCGTTTGGATCGCTCTCATAATCTGAAATGATTTTATTGCTGAATCGCGTATAAAAAGCGGTCGTTTCAATTCCCATAAAAGTTCCGTTTCCAAAGTTGATTTTCTGAATATAATTCAAATTGACATTTACCGATTTTTCAGGTTTCAAATCGTTTTCAATTATGACATTTCTTGAACCCGTTAAAGCGGCATGATCTTCGGTAAACAAATTCACTACGCGAAATCCAGTTCCAGCATTCAATCTAAAAATCGTGTTTTCATTGGCTTTGAATCGATAGGCAAATCTTGGCGTCAAAATAGAACCGTGAATAGAGTTGTAATCGTAACGCATTCCGAGTAAAACCTGACTTTTTGGAGAAAATGTAATTTCGTCTTGAACAAAAATTCCAGGAAGCCAAGTATTTTCAGGATCTTTGGTTGCTGGTGTATTATCGTCATAATATGTATATCGGCTTGCAATTCCGGCCAGCAAATCATTTCTTCCTATCTTTTTATCCCAAGTCAATTGTAAAAAACCAATTTTCTGATTGGCGATATAAGAAGTCGTTCCGTATCGACTATCTTGATAATGAATATTTCCGGAGAACGAAAGCATCAGTTTTTCTTCAAATGGCAATTGATAACTTCCGATTAATTCGGCTCTTTTGGTATAAATGCTTTCGCCGTAGATTTCGTCACCTCCACGGTATTTCTTTTCCCATCGAATATCTCCTCCCCAGCGGTCTTCGTACATTCCGCGTGCTGCAATCGTAAAAAGGCGATTATGATTTCGTTTAAAACTCCATTTATTAAAAACCGAAATTCGTTCAGAAAGCGTGACATCGGTAAAATTGTCTTTGTCTTTATCGATAATCTGATCGTAGTTGAAATAATTAATTCCGATAAGCGAAGTGGCTTTTTTCCCGACATTAAACTTCGTCGCCAAATCGAGATTGCTTTCAAAATAAGAAGTTGTAAAATAATCCGCTGAAAAAGTCGGCGCATTGGTTGGATTTTTAGTGATAATATTGATTAATCCACCAACTGCCTCACTTCCGTAAAGAGACGACGCCGGACCTTTTACAATTTCTATTCTTTCTACCAAAGAATTCGGAATCCCAGACAAACCATAAACTGTAGAAAGACTACTCACAATTGGCATTCCGTCAATCATAACCAAAGTGTACGGTCCTTCTAATCCGTTTATGTGGATATCTCCCGTATTACAAACGCCACAATTCAACTGCGGACGAACGCCATTTATGTTTTGAAGCGCATCGTAAATACTTGGCGTTGGATTTTTCTTGAAGAAAACCGGAGAATAAACCTCAACAGGAACCGCACTTTCTAATCGTTTTACAGGTTTTAAAGTTCCCGAAACTACGACTTCGTTCAATTCGTTTTGGTCTTCTTTTAATTCAAAATCAAGGTTTAGATTTTCATTTTCTAAAAGCGATATTTTTTGGGTTATCGTTTTGAATCCAGTCGAGGTAACTGCGATTTTATAAGAACCGCTTGGAATATTTTCAAGTTTATAAAATCCTAATGAATCGGTTTGTGTTTTAAAGTTAGTATTTAGCAAATGAACACTAATTCCCTGAATTGATGGAATATCTGCCGCCACTTTTCCAGAGATATTTTGAGAATAGAAGTTTTTAGTTGAAAGTATTAATATTGTCAAAAATAAATATTTCATTGTCATAAAATTAAATTTAGACAAAACTAAAAATTAAATTTGACATATAATTATTCTCAAACCAGAAATTTTCAAACTGATTGAATTCAATATGTTAGATTTTTCTTTTGGGTAGAAATTATTAAACCATATAAGTCATATAAGTCATATAAGTTCATTTAAAGCGAAACTTAAATTTTCTTATATGACTTATATGGTTTAAAAAATTACACAAAATCTTCGTCGATAAGTTCTTTGTTTATTACCGCTCCCGCGAAAGATCCTGAAGAAACCGCGAGTGCCACAGAACGCATTTGAGTGGTAGCATCGCCACTTCCAAAAATACCCGAAACGGTTGTTTTCTGCATAAAATCGACTTTTAAATAGCCTTGCTCGTTGATTTCACAGCCTAAATCTTGTGGCAATTTGCAATGTTGTTCAAAAGGAACTCTGGCATAAATCGCTTTTACCTCTACTTTTTCTCCATTTTTGAAAATGATATTCGAAACATAACCTTCATTGTGTTCTAAAGAATCAATTTCATCTTCTAAAATCAAAACGCCATGTTTTTGTAGCATTTGAGTTTGTTCCAAAGTCAATTCTGATTTTCCGTTGGTACACAAACGAAGATCTTTTGTCCAATTTGAAATCAGTTTTGCAAATTCAAATCCCATTTCTCCATTGGCAATAATCGCTGTTTTTTCATTTTTGACTTCATAACCGTGACAATACGGGCAATGTAAAACTGATATTCCCCAACAATCTGAAAAGCCTTCAATTTCCGGAAACAGATCTTTAACTCCTGTTGCGAACAAAACTTTTCTTGAAGTAAAAACAACTCCAGATTCAGTTGTAATTTCAAATCCATGATCTGTTTTAAGTGCTTTTACGGCAAGTCCATTATAAAATTGAACCGTTTTATAAATGTCAACTTGTAATTTGGCTTTTGCCGAAATAACAGCTGGCTCTTCACCATCTTGTGTAATAAAATTATGAGAATGTGGTGTCTGTCTGTTGCAAGGCAGACCACTATCGATCACCAAAACCTGACGCAAAGAACGCCCAAGACTCATTGCTGCCGAAAGTCCGCTGTAGCTTCCACCAATGATAATTACGTCAAAATTTTTATTTTCCATGAGTACTACTTTTTAATGATTGTGTTTTTTGTGTGATTTGTAATTGACTAAATGTCCGATAATCATTCCAATACCTCCAAAATATATCAGATTCAAATGAATCTCTAAGAATAAATCGGTCAAAATACTGATCCAGATCAAGCTCATAGAAACTATCAAAATGGAAGAAACCAAAAGAGTTGATTTTTTCGTAATTTTGACAACTGCAAACAAGCCTATGGAAGCAAACAGTAAATCGATAATCGGATTGTGACTTAAGCCCAAAGGAAGAATCGTTAAAAGTGGAAAAATCAAACAATGAACTAAACAAATAGTCGCACTCGAGATTCCTAAAATATCGTAAAAGGGTATAGTTATTTTCTTCATTTTGTGTACTTTTACTTAATGCAATTTTGTTGCAAATATACATATTAAAATCAAATGCAACAT
>NZ_DASWYK010000221.1:0-2170 GCF_036405015.1 Flavobacterium sp.
CTTTCGTAAAATTAACCAGCAAGTAAAAGAAATGGGTTATAGAATTAGGGGGATTAATTACAAAATTTATAGGTTTGTAATTCTAATAATATAAAAATGGATTTAACCTGGAACGAGTTTGAAAGAACCGATATGCGTATCGGAACAATTATAGAAGTAAATGATTTTCCTGAAGCGAGAAAACCAGCCTTTCAGTTAACAATAGATTTTGGTTCGGAGATAGGAATCAGAAAATCATCTGCACAAATTACCAAAAGATATCAAAAAGAAGATTTAGTAAATCGCCAGATTGTAGCGGTTGTCAATTTCCCGAAAAAACAAATTGGAAAATTTATGAGTGAATGTTTGGTTCTTGGCGCTGTAGGCGAGGAAGGAGACGTAATTTTATTAGCTCCTGATTTTAAAATACCAAATGGACTGCGAATTGGGTAGTTTTTAACCGCAAAGTTCGCAAAGATTTACGCAAGGTTCGCAAAGTTTTATAACACATAGCTTTGCGAACTTTATTTTTTGTAAAAACTTCAAAGGGAAAAAATCCTTGCGAACTTTGTGGTTAAATTTTAATTGCCAATATTTATTTTTTTAATTAATTCCTGCAAAATCTCCTGTCCTTCTTCCCAATATTTTAAATCAGAATCAGAGTTGATATGGCCTTGTTTTCCGATGTTTACAAAATCGCTTCCCCATTTTTCGGCGAAATATTTTTTTCTTTCAAATAGAGAATAAGGATCATTTTCGCTTGCTACGACTACCGATGGAAAAGGTAATTTATAAAGTGGCATTGGAGAAAAGTTTCTCGTGCATTCTGGTGTATGTTCTGGCGAATCTACATCTGCTGGAGCAACAAGAAAAGCGCCAATAATATTTGAATTACTATATTTTTCTGCCCAATGCAAAACCAATGAAACAGCTAAGCTATGTGCTACTAAAATAGTGGGTTCGTTTAGTTTTAAGATGTTCTCGTTTAATCTTTCAAGCCATTCTTTTCGAATTGGTTCGTCCCAATTGTCTTGTACAACGCGGATTGAGTTTTCGAATTTTTGATGCCAAAAGGTCTGCCAGTGTTTTTCGCCAGAATCTCCAAGTCCTGGTATAATTAAAAGTTGTGTCTCCATTGCCGTGGAATTTTATTTAGTGATTATTTTTTGCGTTCTTTTAAAATTCGGTTTACTTCATTAACCAAAAGTGGAAAAGCAGGTTCTGTCATTCCGTGGTTATAACCGTCCAATTCGTAAAGTTTAGTTTGTGTGTGTCCAACCAATTTCATCATTCTAGCCATGTATGCGTTTTCTTCGTAACGTCCTAACATTTCCAATTCGCGATCTCCTGTGATTAGTAATAAAGGCGGAGCATCCGCGCGAACGTGATATAAAGGAGCAAATTCATCAATTGTTGGCTGTTTTTCCGGAATTCCGTTTTCTCTTCTAATTTCGAAATGTGTAATACATTGACTGCTAAACGGAATGAGTCCTGCAATTTGATTCGCATCAATATTTTCTTTTTGAAGCCATTTTTTATCCAAACCAATCATAGAAGTCAAATAAGCTCCAGCTGAGTGTCCAGAAACAAATATTTGGGTTTTATCGCCTCCATAAGTAGTAATATTGTTGAAAGCCCAAGCAACTGCCGCTGCCGCATCTTCAATACATTTTACTGCTTTTACTTTTGGCGATAATCTATAATTTACACCAATAATAGCAAAACCTTTGTTTTTTAAAGCTTCAGGAATTTCTTTGTTTCCGCCAGTTAATCCGCCACCGTGAAACCATACAATTGTAGCAAATCCAGTTTTGTTTTTTGGGTAGTAAATATCTAAAACACATCTTTCGCTGATGTATTTGTCTGATTTATTTGCTTGTGCATTATAATATTGAATATTGTTTTTCGTTTCATATTCTGTATTCTGTGCAGAAACAGAAATTCCGAAGAAGAGGAAGTTTAAAAGAAGAATTAATTTTTTCATTTTTGTTGAATTTGAAAGATGAGAGTTAGGGGATGAGAGTTTGTGTTTTCATATTTGACTTATAACCCATAATCTAAATATAAAAAAAAAGTCCAAAATGTAGAACAAATTGGACTTACAACTTTTAAAAGTTTATTTTGAATTAAATATCGTCAAAATCAATATCTGTAAAGCTTGATCTTTGGCTTTCAGATTTTTCAGAACTAT
>NZ_DASWYK010000222.1:0-61225 GCF_036405015.1 Flavobacterium sp.
AATCGAAAATGAAGTCATTTCTAAAACTTTCCCTGATGGAACTTCAGAAAAAACTACGATTGATGCTTCAACTAATATTCCACAGGTAATACAGGAATTTTCAAGTCAGTTTAAATCAGAAAAAAACGATTTTAAATTCATCAACAACGGTTTATTCGGTTACATTTCTTATGATGCTGTTCGTTATTTCGAAAAAGTTTCAATTGCAAAAAAAGACAATGCTACTTCAATTCCAGATGTTTTTTATGCTGTTTACCAAAACATTATTGCCATCAATCACTTTAAAAATGAGGCTTATATTTTCTGCCATAGTTTAGACGGAAAAAACAATATCTCAGAAATCGAGCAATTATTACAATCTAGAAATATTGCTTCTTATAAATTCTCTAAAGAAGGCGAAGGTTTCTCAAACTTAACCGATGAAGAATTTAAAGCAAATGTAGCTTTAGCCAAAAAACACTGTTACCGCGGAGACGTTTTCCAATTAGTACTTTCTCGAAGATTTACTCAAGGATTTAAAGGAGATGAATTTAACGTTTACCGAGCTTTAAGAAGCATTAATCCTTCTCCGTATTTATTCTTTTTTGATTATGGAGATTTCAAAATATTCGGTTCTTCTCCAGAAGCACAAATTATCGTAAAAGATAGAAAAGCTGAAATTCATCCAATTGCTGGAACTTTCAAAAGAACTGGAAATGACGAACGTGATGCGCTTTTAGCAAAAGAACTTTCAGAAGATAAAAAAGAAAACAGCGAGCACGTAATGTTGGTTGATTTAGCAAGAAATGATTTGAGCAGAAACGGACATGATGTAAATGTAGAAAAATACAGAGAAGTTCAGTTTTTCTCTCACGTAATTCACTTGGTTTCGAAAGTTACTGGACATTTACACGAAAAAGCCACTACGATGCAAGTTGTTGCAGATACTTTTCCAGCAGGAACTTTGAGTGGTGCGCCAAAACACAGAGCGATGCAATTAATTGAAGACTGCGAAAAAACAAATCGTAATTTCTACGGAGGTGCCATCGGAGTTATGGATTTTGATGGAAACTTTAATCATGCGATTATGATTCGAACTTTCCTTTCTAAAAATCACCAATTGCATTGTCAAGCAGGAGCTGGAATCGTCGCAAGTTCTGACGAAGAAAGCGAAATGCAAGAGGTTTACAATAAATTAAGAGCTTTGAATACAGCGCTGGAAATGGCGGAGAAAATTTAGTTTCAAATTGTGAAACAAAAACCTTAGAATCTTAGTCACTTAGAACCTTAGCAACTTAAAAAAATATGAAAAAAGCAGTATCTATTTTAGTTTTAATTATTGGCTTGACATCTTGCACTTCTGAAAAGAAAAATCCGATTGAAGGAACTTGGCGTCTCATTTCGGCTGAAACGACAGAGAAAGATACGACGTTTTCGACTTTCAATTCAAAAACAAAAATGATTAAAATTATAAATGATTCACATTTTGCTTTTTTGAACCATGATTTAAAAAACGGAAAAGATTCAACAACAGCATTGTATTTTGCAGGAGGCGGAAAATATACTTTGAAAGATAGTATTTATACTGAAAATCTGGAGTTTTTCAATAACCGTGACTGGGAAAACAACAAATTTGAATTTGTAGTGAAAGTTCAAAATGACACTTTAATTCAAACAGGAATAGAAAAAGTAGAAAAATTAGGCGTAGATCGAGTTATTGTAGAAAAATACGTTCGAGAGAAATAATAATAAAAAATTAGTTGCAAGTCTCAGTCTAAGTTTTCAGTAAGAAACTTAGCATCTCAGAACCTTAGCAACTTAGCACCTTAAAAAAATGAAAAAGATTTTAGTTATAGACAATTACGATAGTTTCACTTACAATTTAGTGCACTATTTAGAAGATTTAAACTGCGAAGTTACCGTTTACAGAAACGATGAATTTGATATTGATGAAATTGCTTCTTTTGAGAAAATTTTACTTTCTCCAGGGCCTGGAATTCCAGATGAAGCAGGTTTATTAAAAGCAGTAATCGAAAAATACAGTCCGACAAAAAGTATTTTGGGAGTTTGTTTAGGACAACAAGCAATTGGAGAAGTTTTTGGCGGAACACTTTCAAACCTTGATAAAGTATATCACGGCGTTGCAACAAACGTAAAAACATTAGTTTCAGACGAAATTTTGTTTGAAGGTTTAGGAAACGAATTTGAAGTTGGAAGATATCATTCTTGGGTTGTAGACGCTAATTTACCTGAAGATTTAGAGGCAACTTCTGTTGACGAAAATGGTCAAATTATGTCTTTAAGACACAAAAATTACGATGTAAGAGGCGTTCAATTTCACCCAGAAAGCGTTTTAACACCAAACGGGAAAAGGATTTTAGAGAATTGGATTAATAGCTAATATCCAGTCTCATTTTACAGTTACAGTAAAACCTTAGAACCTTAGCACCTCAGCAACTTAGAATCTTAAAAAAAATGAAAACTATATTAAACAAATTAATCAACCACGAAGTGCTTACCAAAGAAGAAGCAAAACAAGTATTGATTAATATTTCAAGCGGTCACTATAATCCAAGTCAGATTTCGGCATTTTTGACTGTTTTTATGATGCGAAGCATTACCATTGATGAACTTTCTGGCTTTCGCGAAGCTTTATTAGAATTATGCATTCGTGTCGATTTATCAGCTTACAACACCATCGATTTATGCGGAACAGGTGGTGATGGAAAAGACACTTTCAATATTTCGACTTTAGCCTCATTTGTTTCAGCTGGAGCTGAAATAAAAGTAGCAAAACATGGAAATTACGGAGTTTCGTCTATTTCTGGATCAAGCAACGTGATGGAAAAAATGGGAATTAAATTCAGCAATGATCCTTCATTTTTAGAAAAATGTATCGATCAGGCTGGAATCTGCGTTTTGCACGCTCCCCTATTTCATCCAGCTATGAAAAATGTTGGGCCAATTAGAAAAGAATTGGCTGTAAAAACTTTCTTTAATATGTTGGGGCCAATGGTAAATCCTGCATTTCCACAGAATCAATTGGTTGGCGTTTTCAACTTAGAATTGGCTAGAATGTATGCTTACTTATACCAAAATACCAATACAAATTTCACGATCTTACATTCGCTTGACGGCTATGATGAAATTTCGTTAACAGGTCCAACCAAAACAATTACAAATCATATGGAAGGAATGTTGAATCCAGAAGATTTTGGCGTTCGTCTTTTATCACAAACCGAAATCGAAGGCGGAAAAACCATTGAAGAATCTGCAGAAATTTTCACAAATATTATTTCAGGAAAAGGAAACGAAGCTCAGAATAATGTAGTTTGTGCCAACGCAGCAATGGCGATTTCGACCGTTACAAAATGTACTCCACAAGAAGGATTTGAATTAGCCAAAGAAAGTCTTTTATCAGGAAAAGGATTGAAAGCATTACAGAAATTACAAGAATTAAGTAAATAAAAAACAAACACAAATTTCACGAATTAGCACTAATAAAATTTGCGTCTTTGTGACTTCGTGGCAAAACAACAACAATGAACATTTTAGATAAAATAATAATTGACAAAAAACAAGAAGTGATTTTGAAGAAATCGATTATTCCGGTTTCTCAATTGGAAGCTTCTGTGTTTTTTGGAAAGCAGACGATTTCTCTTAGTCAGAAATTAAGAGAAAGCAATTCTGGAATAATCGCAGAACACAAACGTCGTTCTCCTTCAAAATCAATCATCAACAATAATTTTACAGTTGAAGAAGTAGTAAAAGGTTACGAAAATGCTGGTGCTTGCGGAATTTCAGTTTTAACAGATGGAAAATATTTCGGTGGATCTTTAGACGATTTACTTTTAGCAAGAGCTTCGGTAAATATTCCGCTTTTGCGAAAAGAATTTATTGTAGACGAATATCAGATTTTAGAAGCAAAAGCACACGGAGCCGATTTGATTCTGTTAATCGCAGCGGTTTTAACACGTGAAGAAATTAAATCATTATCTGAATTTGCAAAAGGTTTAGGTTTAGAAGTTTTGTTAGAAGTTCACAATCAAGAAGAATTGGAAAAATCAATTATGCCGACTTTAGACATGATTGGCGTGAATAACAGAAACTTGAAAACATTTGAGGTAAGTCTTGATTTCAGTAAAGAATTGGCATCGCAAATTCCAAATGATTTTGTAAAAGTTTCAGAAAGCGGAATTTCATCAGTAGAAGCAATCCAAGAACTAAAACCTTACGGATACAAAGGTTTCCTAATCGGAGAAAACTTCATGAAAACAGATAATGCTGGAAAAGCAGCAACAGAATTTATTAAAAATTTAAACGAATAAAATTAGCCACGAATTCACGAATTTAATTTTTTCATATCATTCGTTAATTTGTGGCGAAAAAATCAACACAAAGCTTTGCGAACTTAGCGTTTTTAAGCATAATCAAAAGCAAAAAACCTTAGCGCACTTTGCGGTTAAAAAAAAACTTAGTGTCTTAGCGCCTTCGTGGCAAAAACAAAATAAAAATGAAACTCAAAATATGCGGCATGAAATATCCAGAAAATATCCTCGAAGTAGGCGCGCTCCTACCCGATTATATGGGATTTATTTTCTGGGAAAAGTCCGCTAGATATTGCAACGGGAATGTTCCCGAATTGATAAAAACAATCAAAAAAGTAGGCGTTTTTGTCGATCAAAGTCAAGAAGAAATTCTTGAAAAAGTTGAAAATTACAATTTACAAGCCGTTCAATTACACGGAAATGAATCGGTTGAATTTATATCAGAATTAAAAAAACAATTACCAAAGAAAATCGAAATCATTAAAGTATTTTCAGCAGATGAAAATTTCGATTTTGAAGTCATAAAACCTTTTGAAGAAATCGCCGATTATTTTCTGTTTGATACAAAAGGAAAACTTCCAGGCGGAAACGGAACAACTTTCGACTGGACAATCTTAAAAAAATACAATTCGAAAAAGCCTTTCTTTTTGAGTGGTGGAATTGGAATGAATGAATTAAAAGCCATTGAAGAAATTTCAAAAACCAAATTACCTATTTATGCTGTCGATGTAAATAGTAAATTTGAAATCGAACCAGGGCTGAAAAATAAAAACCTATTTAGCAATTTCAAACGTAAATTTGATGTTGCCAACTTTTAAAATTTAAATAAAATGAGTTTTAACGTTAACGAAAAAGGATATTACGGAGAATTTGGAGGAGCTTATATTCCAGAAATGTTATATCCAAATGTAGAAGAACTACGCCAAAAATACCTAAGCATAATGGACGAACCAGATTTTAAAGCTGAGTTCAATCAATTGCTTAAAGATTACGTTGGACGCCCTAGTCCATTATATTTTGCAAAACGTTTGTCTGAAAAATACAACACTAAAGTATATTTAAAAAGAGAAGACTTAAACCATACTGGAGCACACAAAGTAAACAACACCATTGGACAGATTTTGCTAGCAAAACGTTTAGGCAAAAAGAGAATTATTGCCGAAACTGGAGCTGGACAACACGGTGTAGCAACAGCAACAGTTTGTGCCTTAATGGGAATTGAATGCATCGTGTACATGGGCGAAATCGACATTGCACGTCAAGCGCCAAACGTGGCTCGTATGAAAATGTTAGGCGCAGAAGTTCGTCCGGCGCTTTCGGGTTCAAGAACTTTAAAAGATGCGACAAACGAGGCAATTCGCGATTGGATTAATAATCCTGTTGACACACATTATATTATTGGATCGGCGATTGGGCCACATCCTTATCCGGATATGGTAACACGTTTTCAGAGTATTATCTCTGAGGAAATCAAATGGCAATTGAAAGAAAAAGAAGGACGCGAAAATCCTGATTATGTAGTCGCTTGTATTGGTGGAGGAAGTAATGCTGCTGGAACATATTACCATTTCTTGCACGAACCAGAAGTTGGAATTATCGCTGTTGAAGCAGCCGGAAAAGGTGTTCACAGCGGACATAGTGCAGCAACAAGTAAATTAGGAAAAGTTGGTGTTATTCACGGTTGTAAAACGCTTTTAATGCAAACTCCAGACGGACAAATTACAGAACCATACTCTATTTCTGCAGGTTTAGATTATCCTGGAGTTGGACCTTTACACGCGCATTTGGCGCAAAGCGGACGCGGGGAATTTTTCTCTGTAACTGATGATGATGCTATGAATGCAGGTTTACAATTGACAAAATTAGAAGGAATTATTCCAGCAATTGAAAGCGCTCATGCCTTTGCAGTTTTAGATCAGAAAAAATTTAAACCGACAGATGTTGTGGTAATCAGTCTTTCTGGTCGTGGTGATAAAGATTTAGATAATTATATAGATTACTTTAAATTGTAATAAAAATTGTAATTTGGACGTTCGGATCAAGCAATTACGAACGCTAACAAATTAAGAGAAAATCATAATTATGGAACTATTATTCTCATACGGAACATTAAGATCGAAACAAATTCAAATGCAGATTTTTAATAAAGTTTTAGTTGGTTCTCCAGATCACATACTGGGATTCAAACTTAAAAGTTTACAAATTGAAGAAGAATTTGGAATGGCAGATTACGTTGTAGCTGTACCAAGTGAAAGTCTGGATGACATTATTCACGGTGTTGTTTTTGAAGTTTCAAATCCGGAATTATTAAAAGTAGATCAATTCGAGTCTAATTCATACAAGAGGGTTCAAGTCAAACTTCAATCAGGAAGAACGGCTTGGGTTTACACTGAAAATAAATAATCGAAAATATATTACGATAAAAATACCTGACCGATTTTTAAAATCGGTCAGGATAAAAATACATACTAATGAACAGAATAACTCAGAAATTACAAGAAGATAAAAAAATATTATCCATCTATTTTTCTGCAGGATATCCGAATTTAAATGATACCGTGCAGATTATTCAGGATTTGGAAAAAAACGGAGTAGATTTAATTGAAATTGGACTTCCTTTCAGTGATCCTTTGGCAGATGGTCCTACAATTCAGGCGAGCTCTACGCAGGCATTGCATAACGGAATGACTACTCAAATCCTATTCGATCAGCTGAAAAACATCCGCGAAAGCGTCAAAATTCCATTGATTATTATGGGATATTTTAACCCGATGTTGCAATACGGCGTTGAAGCTTTCTGCCAAAAATGTGCTGAAATTGGAATTGACGGTTTAATTATTCCAGATCTTCCAGTTGACGTTTACGCAGACGAATACAAAGCTATTTTTGAAAAATATGGTTTAATCAATGTATTTTTGATTACGCCTCAAACTTCAGACGAAAGAATCCGTTTTATTGACGGCGTTTCAAACGGATTTATCTATATGGTAAGTTCTGCAAGTGTTACAGGATCTCAAAGCGGTTTCGGAAATGTTCAGGAAGAATATTTTGAAAGAATCTCAAATCTGAATTTAAAAAATCCTCAAATTGTTGGTTTCGGAATTTCAAATAAAGAAACTTTCAATCAAGCAACTAAATATGCAAAAGGTGCTATTATCGGAAGTGCTTTTATTAAACATTTAAGTGAAAACGGAAGCGGAAAAATTGCTGAGTTTGTTGGGGAAATTCGATAATCAATTCATAGAAAATAATTGAATACGGTATTTAAAAATAAATTTAAATACCGTATTTTATTTTTAGGAATCTGTAAACATAACCTTTTCAAATATTTTATACCTTTGAATAAAATCAATTATTATGGATTTAGAAGCTCGTAAAATATCATTTGTACAAGAATTTCTGAGATTGCAAAATGAAGAAATAGTCCATCAGCTCGAAAAATTGCTTCATGAGCAAAAAGTACAATTACTAGATTTGGAAATGAAACCTATGAGTTTAGATCAATTTAATACTGAAATTGATCAATCTATAAATGATGTTGCTCATGGTCGAATTACCTCCGGTAAAGATTTAAAATTGAGAATTCAAAAATGGGATTAACTGTTTACTGGACTCAATTTGCCGAAGATAAGCTCACAGATATTTTTGAATATTATAAATACAAAGCAGGAATAAAAGTCGCAAAAGCATTAATAAATGGTTTAGTAGATTCTTCGCTTTCACTTGAGTATAATGCATATGGAGGTCAAAAAGAAGAACTTTTATCAGAAAGAATTCAGGATTTTAGGTATTTAGTTTTTAAAAATTACAAAATAATCTACTGGATTGATGAATACAAAAATGTTGTTTATGTCACCAACGTATTTGATACCAGACAAAATCCTATCAAAATAAAATTAGACAAATAAATTCGTTAAGAGCTGAAATACCAAGTATTTCAGCTTTTTTTTGTTCCAAATTATCGAAACCGTTTTATGTTAATATTATGTTAAAATAAAATTAAACAAGTGTTTAAATTAAACAAGTGTTTAATTTTGCATCCGATTAGAAACACTACTATGTCAAACATCGAATTAAACGATAAAAAAATTCAGATTCTTAACGTAGCTGAGACGCTGTTTTCTGAGAAAGGATTTGAGGGTACATCGATACGGGACATTTCCAAAGAGGCAAAAATTAATATTGCCATGGTTTCGTATTATTTTGGTTCAAAAGAAAAGCTTTTAGAAGCCTTGATCTTTCACAAAACTGTTGATTTAAAACTGCAACTCGAAAATTTATTAAAGGAAAATCTAGAACCCCTTGAAAAAGTCAATAAATTAATCGAAATTTACATTAACAGAATTTGCCTTAACAAAGGGATTTACAGGGTTTTACATTTTGAATTAAACAATAAAAAAAGAGAAAAAAGCCTTCAGGCATTCACAGATCTTAAAAAAGGAAATTTAAAGTCTGTTGAAAGCATTATCAAACAAGGCCAAGCTGAAGGTGTTTTCAGGAAAGATATTAATATCCAGCTGATTACTCCGACAATTATTGGAACCTTTTTTCACTTTCACATGAATCGCTCTTTCTTCGAAGAATTACTGGATTTAAAAACAGAAGAAATGTTTAACAATTACATTAAAAACGATCTTACAAAGCACATTCAACAAACTATAAAAGCGCTACTTGTTTATGAAAATTAGTCAATTAATGCTCTTTGGAGTATTCTTTATCGGGATATCTTCAATAGAAGCACAAGAAAAAACAAGTTTAACCTTAGACGAAGCCGTAAAAATGGCTTGGGAAAAGAGTAACGAAGTTACGCTTGCCAATACTAAGGTAAACACCAAAAAACACGAGTTAACAGCCGTGAAAAACAATCAGTATCCGGATCTTAAAATTTCCGGACAATATCAGCGCCTTACAAAAGCTTCTATTGACATGCACAACGAAGGTGAAAGTGCTGCTACTCTTGCTTCTCCAGATCGTGCAATGTTGGGAATGGCAAATTTAAGTTTACCCATTTTTGCAGGATTTAAAATTCAAAGCAGTATAGATGCTTATGACAGCATGTATGAAGCTGAAACTGCTACGGCTGCAAAAACTAAAGAGGATGTTGCTTTAAGAGTAATTACGTATTACACTGCTTTATACAAAGCGCAAAAAACTTTGGATGTTTTAAACGAAAACCAAAAAAGTGCTAAACAACGTGTAACTGATTTTACAGAATTGGAGAAAAACGGAATTATTCCGAGAAACGATTTGTTGAAAGCGCAATTATTAGTTTCGAAAACACAATTATCTATTGATGAAGCTACTAACAACTTAAACAACATCAATTTTTATTTAACGACTTTACTTAAATTAGCTCCAGAAACAAAACTTCAGGTTAATGAAGATGATTTCTTTAATTTAAAAACAAATAATGCTCCAACAACAGATGCATTGGCACTTGAAAGCAGAAAAGATTTAGAAGCGATTCGTTTGCAATCTAAAGCTTCTGAAGCAAATATTAGAATTGCAAAAGCAGCTTATTACCCAACGCTTTCATTGCTTGGAGGATATACTGCTTTAGATCTTAAAGACATTATTACTGTAAAATATGCGATGAATTTTGGTTTAGGTTTATCTTATGATTTATCTGGAATTCTAAAAAACAGCGCTCACGTAAAAGAAGCTGAAAGTAGAGCTTTGGAAGTAAAAAACACTGAAGCTATCATGACAGACCGTATTAAAGTTGAAGTTCAAAAATCTCTTGAAGATTATGACTTAGCGATCAACCAAAGTGTGGTTTACAATGAAGCGCTTCAACAGGCTGCTGAAAATTACAGACTTGTAAAAGATAAATTCGACAATGGTCTGGCTGACACCAATGATTTGGTTGAAGCAGATGTTGAACATTTAAGTGCAAAAATCAATACAGCTGTATCTAAAGCTACAATAATTCAGAAGTATTACGAATTACTTTCAGTATCAGGACAATTATCACAATCATTCAATCTTTCTAAAATATAATCGATAGCTCTCATGGAAAAGAAAAAGACAAATAAAAAATTCATCATCATACTAGCCGTTTTGGTTTTAGGGGGAGGAACTTACGGAATATCTAAATACTTACACGCTCAAGGACACGAAGAAACGGATGATGCTCAAATTGAGAAAAGAATGAATCCGATTATTCCGAGAGTTTCAGGATATATCAGCAAGGTTTACGTGAAAGATAATGATTATGTAAAAAAGGGAGATACTTTATTTACTATCGATAAAAGAGATTACCAATTAAAAATTGATGAAGCTAATGCTGCTTTATTAGGAGCTGAAGGTCAGTTTGAGGCTGCAAAAGCTGATATTGGAAGTGCTTATGCAAGTATTTCTGTTTCAGATGCTCAAATGAGATCTGCAAGTGGTTCTATCGAAAGCGCAAGAATTAGATTGAGACAGCTTACAAACGACTTTAATCGTTACAACAATCTGTACAAAACACATACTATTACAAAGCAACAATTCGAGCAGGCTCAGGCAGCAAAAGATGAGGCTGAAAACCAAGTACGTGTTTTAGAACAACAACAAAAAGCTACTTCTTACCAGAAATCAGTTATTCAGTCAAAATCTAAAGTTTCTGACAAACAAACAGAAGTTGCTGCTGCAAACATCAAAAAAGCAAAAACAATGCTTGATGTTGCACATTTAAACTTAAGCTACACAGTAGTTACAGCTGCAATTGATGGTCAGGTTTCTAAAGTTGATATTCAGCCAGGACAATTAGTTCAGCCAGGACAATCTTTATTCTACATCATTAACAATAGCGAAGCTTGGGTTGTAGCTAACTTTAAAGAAACACAGTTAAACAAAATGGTTATTGGACAAAAAGTAAGCTTAAAAGTAGATGCTTATCCAAACTATGAGTTTAAAGGAACTGTAACTTCATTTTCACCTGCTACAGGATCTCGTTTTTCATTATTACCTCCTGACAATGCAACAGGAAACTTTGTAAAAACAATTCAGAGATTACCAGTAAAAATTAGTATCGACCAATCAAACGATCCTGAAAAAGTAAAACTTTTAAGACCAGGTATGAACGTTGACGTTGATGTACATTTGAAATAATATAAATGGCAACAGCAGTACAAGACGACGATTTAGTAGAATACGGTTTCAGACGTGTTATCATTACGATTACAGCAGTGCTTTGTGCACTGTTGGAAATTGTAGATACGACGATTGTAAACGTAGCGCTGACAGACATGCGCGGAAGTCTTGGAGCTACCTTGACCGATGTGGCATGGGTAATTACAGCATACGCAATTGCGAATGTTATTGTAATTCCGATGACGAGCTGGCTATCACAGCAATTTGGAAGACGTAATTATTTTGTGGCTTCCATTATAATATTTACAGTCTGTTCTTTTTTGTGTGGTAACGCCACAAATATTTGGGAACTTGTAGCCTTCCGATTCGTACAAGGTATGGGTGGTGGAGCGCTACTTGTAACAGCCCAAACGATTATTACAGAAAGTTATCCCGTGGCAAAACGTGGTATGGCACAGGCTATTTACGGAATGGGTGTAATTGTTGGTCCAACTCTTGGACCACCTTTGGGAGGTTATTTAGTAGATAACTATTCTTGGCCTTATATTTTCTATATCAATATTCCTTTAGGAATTATTGCTACTGTTTTGGCTTTAACTTTTGTTAGAAGTCCAAAATATGGAGAAAAATTAAAAGCCAATCAGGTTGACTGGTGGGGAATTATCTTATTGAGTACTTTTATTGGTTCTTTACAATTCGTACTAGAACACGGACAACAAGACGACTGGTTTAATGATTCTTTAATTGTAACCTTGAGTGTTATTACTGTTCTTGGATTGGTTTTATTTATTTGGAGAGAGCTTACTTATAAACATCCAATTGTAAACTTAAGTGTTTTAAAAGACGGAAATTTAAGAATTGGAACCATAATGTGTTTTATTCTTGGTTTTGGTTTATACGGATCAACATTGATTATTCCAATTTATACGCAGTCAATTTTAGGATGGACTGCAACTGATGCTGGTTTATTATTGATTCCAGGATCTATTACAACAGCGATCATGATGCCGTTTGTTGGAAATATGATTCAGAAAGGTGTTCCGCAAGGATATATGGTTGGAGTTGGATTTTTAGTTTTCTTCTTCTTCACCTTTATGATGTACAGCCGAATGACTCCAGACACCGGAGTTGAGCATATGTACTGGCCTTTAATTTTAAGAGGAATTGGTCTAGGATTACTTTTCGTTCCAATTACAACACTTTCTCTTTCTACTTTAAAAGGAAAACAAATTGGTGAAGGAGCAGCATTTACTGGAATGATGCGTCAGTTAGGTGGTTCATTTGGTATTGCAATTATTACGACTTTCATCACACGTTTCAGTCAGTCACACCGAGTGGATTTAATCAACAATTTAGATCCAGCAAAATTCGAAGTGCAGCAACGAATTGCAGGAATGCAACATGCTTTTATGGCAAAAGGATATAGCGCCGATGTAGCTTTGAAAAAAGCCTATCAAGCTATCGAACTTTCTGTAATGAAACAGAGTACTGTAATGGCTTATATGGATATCTTCCTGTATCTTGGAATTATGTTTTTATGTTGTATTCCAATTATCCTTTTCATTAAAAAAGGAAAAAACAAGGTTAATCCCGCAGATGCGATGCATTAATATTTTAATAATTATTTATAATACGAAAAAGCCGAGTTCACTTTCCTGTAACTCGGCTTTTTATTTGTTTTATTTTTTCTCTTGAATAATCCTATACCTTTTATCTTCTATAAATAACTCTTTCGGTGTCATCTTATCATCAAACTCAAATATTAAAATACGATCTATTTCTTTTTGAGGTTTAATTTTTGTCGCAACGCTTGCAAAATATCCTTGAAAACTATGAAATCGATATAAACTGTCTTGTTCAGTCGAAATATAAACATCCTCAAAATTGAAAACACAATTTTTGGTTCCCTCATTTTTCAGAGTTACTTTAAGTTTTACAAATTTCATTCCTTCTCTTGCCTCAATCAAAGAAGCTCCAAGAGGGCCATTTGCCTGCCCAGGAATAATGTAATCTTCTGATATTTTTTTAAATTTAATTGTTAAGCCATCAACATTGTTTTGACTAAATAAATTGGAGACAAAAAGGATATTAATAAAAAAGATAAAATATAATTTCATTGAAAATTTAAAAATTTAGAAAACTTAAAAACCTATCTCGTAAAAACCAAATGATTCCCTTTCGAAAGATTCGCATCAAACTTATATCCTTCGTAGTCGAAACC
Source organism: Flavobacterium sp. (assembly GCF_036405015.1). Classification (GTDB taxonomy): domain Bacteria; phylum Bacteroidota; class Bacteroidia; order Flavobacteriales; family Flavobacteriaceae; genus Flavobacterium. Next base: position 13,603 of record NZ_DASWYK010000222.1, read on the forward strand.
TTTTAAATCCTCTATAGTTTCTGCATTGGTATCGATAATATAACGAACCATCATACCTCTCGCCTTTTTAGCAAAGAAACTGATCATTTTTAGTTTTCCGTCTTTGTAATCTTTAAAATCAGGAGTAATTACAGGAACTTTCAACGCTTTCTCATCAACAGCAGAGAAATATTCGTTACTGGCTAAATTCACAAATAATTCGTCTTTTTTCAATTCTTTGTTTAAAGCTTTTGTTACGGTTGGTTTCCAGAATTCATGAAGGTTTTTAGATTCTGCAACCGGCATTTTAGTCCCCATTTCTAAACGGTACGCCTGCATTAAATCTAAAGGTTTTAAAAGTCCATAAAGACCTGATAAAATTCGAAGTTTATCTTGTAAAACATCTAATTTATCCAACGGAATTGAATAAGCATCTAAACCTGTATAAACATCACCATCGAAAGTATAAACTGCCGGACGTGCATTTTCTGGCGTAAAAGGCGTTTTCCAATCCTGATTTCTTTTCCAGTTTAAATCGGCTAATTTGTCTGAAATAGACATTAATTCTGATAATTCAGCTGGCTTTTTTTGTTTTACTACTTTATGAACCACTCTCGCTTCTTTTAAGAATGAAGGTTCTGTATATTGAGATGTTGGTAATTCTTTTTCGAAATTCAATGATTTCGCTGGAGATATAACAATTTTCATTTGCGCGTTTTTCTATGATCCAAAAATACAAATTGAAATTCTAAAAACAGATTATCATAATTGATTTGTTCTATGTGTGTATATTTTTTTTCGCCACGAATTCACGAATTTTTCTAGCCACAGATTTCAGGATTAAAAAGGATTTCTTTTTTTCAATTAAATAAAAAATTAGTGTTCATTCGTGCAATTCATAGCAAACCTTTTTCTAAGAATTTAAAATCCTTTCTAATCCTTTAAATCTGTGGCAGAAAAAAATAAATTCGAGCAATTAGTGCAATTCGTGGCAAACCTTTTTCTAAGAATCTAAAATCCTTTTTAATCCTTAAATCTGTGGCAGAAAAAAACAAATTCAAGCAATTAGTGTAATTCGTGGCAATCCTTTTCTCATTTTGGTAAAAATCAACATCAAAAACTATTAAATTCTTCAAAAAAGTGATCGATAGATTATTATAGGCATTTTCTATGTTGTAAATTTGCGTGCAATTTATTTCGACTGAAATTCAAATTGCATTTTTACTCAAAAATTAGTGAATTCGTGGCTATACAAACAAACTATAAATCTGCTTTAAAAAACAAAATCTTCGATATCATTTCGAAAGCTTCTCAGGAATTGAACGTTGACTCGTATGTGATCGGCGGATTTGTTCGTGACTTGCTTTTACAAAGAGGTTCAAAAAAAGATATCGACGTTGTAGCAGTTGGAAGCGGAATTGAATTAGCGCTTAAAGTTTCTGATTTACTTCCGAACAAACCAAAAGTTCAGGTTTTTAAATCCTACGGAACGGCAATGCTTCGTTTTGAAGATACTGATATTGAATTTGTAGGTGCAAGAAAAGAATCTTATAGCCGTGACAGCCGAAATCCGATTGTAGAAAACGGAACTTTACAAGATGATCAAAATCGTCGTGATTTTACGATCAATGCTTTTGCTTTGTCTTTGAATCAAAATAATTTCGGAGAGCTGCTAGACCCTTTTGATGGTTTAACCGATTTAGAAAACAAAACAATAAAAACGCCTTTGGATCCAGATATTACCTATTCTGATGATCCTTTGCGAATGCTTCGTGCGATTCGTTTTGCAACGCAATTGAATTTTGAAATCGAAGAAAATTCACTGAATGCCATCACAAAAAATGCAGATCGCCTTAAAATTATTTCTGGCGAAAGAATCGTTGATGAATTGAATAAAATTCTTTCGACAGACAAACCTTCAATCGGATTTTTACTTTTATATAAAACTGGACTTTTGGACATTATTTTGCCTGAATTAACCGCTTTGAATCAAGTAGAAGAAATTGAAGGCCATACGCATAAAAACAATTTTTACCATACACTAGAAGTTGTCGATAATATTTGTCCAAATACAGATGATGTTTGGTTGCGTTGGTCGGCATTATTACATGATATTGGTAAGGCTCCAACCAAACGTTTCACAAAAAAACAAGGATGGACTTTTCACGGTCATGAATTTCTTGGCGGAAAAATGGCGAAGAAAATCTTCGAACGTTTACATATGCCTTTGAACCATAAAATGAAATTCGTTCAAAAAATGGTTATCATGAGTTCGCGTCCGATTGTTTTGGCGCAAGACATTGTGACGGACAGTGCGGTTCGCCGTTTGGTTTTTGATGCTGGCGAAGACGTTGAAAGTTTAATGACTTTGTGTGAGGCCGATATCACAACCAAAAATCCAGCGAAATTCAAGAAATATCATAAAAACTTCGAAGTTGTCCGCAAGAAAATTGTTGAAGTAGAAGAACGCGATCATGTTCGTAATTTTCAGCCGCCAATTTCTGGTGAAGAAATTATGGAAATGTTCGATTTGAAACCTTCACGTGAAATCGGAATTTTAAAAGAAGCCGTAAAAGAAGCTATTCTAGAAGGAGATATTCCAAATGAATATCAAGCTGCTTATGATTTTGTGATTAAAAGAGCTGAAAAGTTAAATCTAACTCTTAAGAGGTAATGGATACTATAGGCTTTATTTTATTACTGACTATCGTAATTATAATAATTTCATCAAATATTCTTTTTTTAAAAAGACTCAAAAACAATCAGAAGCGTTTTAAATATATTTTTATATTTTTCCTTTTCTGCATTGTTTCATTTTTTGTTTCTGGCATTTTAATTTATGCACTTGAGCAAAATTTATTAATAAATACTTTCAAAATTGAAATCAATCATGGTTATGTTAGTCGAATTATTAAATCAATTATAGCATTCACTTTAAATATTATCACAAACTACTATTTTGCTAAATTCTATTTAAAAAGAATTTCCAAAACAAAAAACAAAAACGAAATCGAATTAATCGGAAAAGAATGAAAAAAGAGAATAAATCAGTAATCATTTGGTTACTATCGGGTTGTGTTTTATTATTTTTAATGGTTGTCGTAGGTGGCATCACACGTTTAACTAATTCAGGTTTATCTATGACCGACTGGCATTTGGTAACCGACACCTTTCCTCCTTTAACAGAAGCCAAATGGCAAGCTGCTTTTGACGAGTACAAGAAGTTTCCAGAATATCAAAAAATCAATATTCACAACGATTTTCAATTAGCAGATTATAAGTTTATTTACTTCTGGGAATGGTTCCACCGTTTTATCGGTCGTATCATTGGATTGGTTTTCTTCGTACCCTTTGTTTACTTTTTAGCTAAAAAGAAATTAGATACAGACACGATCAAAAAATGTATCGTGCTTTTGGCAATGGGAGGTTTCCAAGGATTTTTAGGATGGTTTATGGTTAGAAGCGGTTTAATTGACAATCCAGATGTGAGCCATTTTAGACTTTCATTACACTTAACTTTTGCCTTTATCACTTTTGCTTATACGCTTTGGGTTGCATTGGATTTAATTTATCCGGAAAGAAATATCAATAAAATTTTACCACTTCGTAAAATTGCTCGTTTTGCTTTAGTTGCTTTATTAATCCAAATTATTTACGGCGGATTTGTAGCAGGTTTAAATGCAGGATTAATTCACAACCACTGGCCTTTAATGAGCGACGGAGAATTTATTCACGAATCGGTTTTTATTGAGCAATCTTCTTTAATCAAAAATTTAATTGAAGGAAAAAGTGGGGTTCAATTTGTGCACAGAACTTTTGCTTATGTAGTAGTTGCGATTATTCTTTTCCTTTTCTTCAAAAGCAAAAAATATTCTCTTACGACAACTCAGGCAAATGGAATTAACTTATTAGTTGTTTTTGTTTTCATTCAATTTTTACTTGGAGTTTTCACTTTATTATACAGCGTACCTTTGGCTTTAGGATTAATTCACCAAATTATGGCGTTTTTCCTTTTGAGTGCGATGACATTTACTTTGCACAGGTTAAGCAAATAAAAGAATCATAAAATACAAAAAGAGCCTTAAAATTAAGGCTCTTTTTTATGGAATCAATTTTACTTCTAAAGAAATAAAACCTGTAATTTTCTATTTTAGTTTTACCCAAGCCAAGATTTAAAATCCTGCACTTTTTCGCGGCTTACAATTACCTCATCTTCTTTATAACTTGGTAAAATCACTTTTAATCGTGAATTGGTATACACTTGAATTTCTTTAATCGCTTTTAATGGAACAATAAATTTTCTGCTTACGCGAAAGAAATCTTTCTTGTCTAATTCTTGTTCTAAAATCTCTAAAGTCGAATCGATTAAATAATCACGATTTTCGTAAGTATGAATGTAAGTTCCTTTGTTTTCACTAAAAAAACATTCAATTTCTTCAGTTGTAATGACTTTTAAATGTTGTCCGATTTTAACCGTAAATCGTTTTTTATACGTTTTCTCAAAAGGATTTGAAAGCATTTGACGAATTTGTTCAAAATCTAATTGCAGGTTTGAAGTCTCTGCTATTGCTTGCGGAATTCTAGATTTATATTTTGAAACCGCTGTTTCTAAATCATCTTCATCAATTGGTTTTAAAAGATAATCAATACTGTTTAATTTAAAAGCTTTTAATGCGTATTCATCATAAGCTGTTGTGAAAATGATCGCACTTTTAATATCAATTTTTTCAAAAATCTCAAACGACAAACCATCAGATAATTGAATGTCTAGAAAAATTAAATCGGGATGCGAGTTATTCTCAAACCATTCGATAGATTCTTCAACAGAATGAAGCATTGTTTCTACCTTTACATCCAACTTTTCAAGTTTTCTTTGCAGCAATCTTGCAGCTGGTTTTTCGTCTTCTATAATTAATGTGACCATTTATTAAATTGTAAAATTTGAAAAAATATTAATTCAAAGTTACTCCCATTTATTTTTATTTGAATTGTCTTTATCCATATATTTTTGAATTTTTCTTTGCTCCCAATCAGAACTAAAAAACAAATCCGATCCAAAAACAGACAATCCGTGTGCAACTAATCCAATTCCCCAAAAGAATGCAGTCGAATAGGTATGCCATTGAGACAAACCACTAAAATCAACTCCTCCGTGCAAATTATCTCTGGTTAAACTCGATACAATAATGATCAAATTTACGATAATGTACACTTTCAAATGTGAGTAAAAACCCTTAATTTTTTTTACTTTTTTGTAAGCTGCTCTATAATTTTCATCTTCATGAAAATCGTTTTCATAATGCTTATCATATTCTCTTTCTAATTCATCATAGAATTGTCTTCTAAAACGTCCCATAGTATCTTTTACAAAAATTATTTCCACTTATTTTTATTCTCTTTCTCCTTCTCCATAAATTCCTGGATCTTTCTTTCTTCCCATTCTTTACCCATTCCCGGAAAAACTTCAAAAACTTTCAGTCCGTGAAAAACTACTCCAACTCCCCACCATAAAAGCGGCCAGAAAAACCATAAATATTGTGGTGATGTATATAAGTTAATGAAAATCAAAATAGCATTTACTAATACGTAAGAAACCAAATTTCCATAAAACCCTTTAATATTTTCGACTTTCTTTTTAGCCGCAATATATCTTTCCTCTTCACTTAAATTCCTTTCCATGATTATTCCCATTTTTGTTTTTTATATTTTTTTTCTAAGATGCTTCGTAATTTTCGTTCCTCCCATTGCTGTCCAAAAATTTTATAAGACGTAAACAAGTCAATTGCCGAACCCAATATTACCGCCGACCAAATAATCATTACCACCCAATTGATATATTTTATTGGAATAAAATGAAGTGGCAGATTGGTATATTCTTTCAGAAGAAATACAATCATTACAATTACATAAACCGCTAAATGATTGTAAAATGACTTTAGCTGATGCACTTTTTTACTGGCTAATTCTTTGAGAATAGCTTGTTCCTGATCATTAGTCAAATTTGTTTCCATTGCTTTCGAGTCTACGTTTATCTTCTTTATCTAAAAGTTCCTGGATTTTTTTAGCTTCCCATTTTTTATTAAAAAAAGGTGGAAATTCAAACGCTTTTAATCCATGTAAAACTATCGCTATTCCCCATCCCATCACCGACCAAATCCACCAAAGATATTCTGGAGAAACCATATAATTAACTACAATTACAATCGGATTACACAAAACATAAACGGTAAGATGCTCGTAAAATCCTCTTAATTCTTTTACTTTTTTCTGAGCATCATAATAACGATCCGCTTCAGTAAAATCTTTTTCAGTCATTATTTCCATGTTTTTTGTTTGTTATCTCTTTCTAAAATTTCTCGAATTTTTCTTTCTTCCCAATCTGAGCTGTATCCAAAAACTTTAAAAGCATGCATTGCAACTCCAAATCCCCAGCCTAAAGCAGAAAACCAAAACCATTGAAATCCTGGCGAGAATCTTAAATTAATAAAAACCAGAAACGGAATCACACAACAATATGAAATTACATTTCCATAAAATCCTTTCAATTCTTGCACTCTTTTTTTGGCTCTATAATAGGCTTTTGCTTCGTCGGTATATTCTGTACTCATTTCCATAACCGCAATTTGTTTCGTTAAAATTGGAATCTTCACCGTGAAATTCTTTTCATCTTGTTCAATTTTCACTTTTCGGTCGGTTATAATTCCGTATCGATTTACAATATTCTGCAATCCAACACCTTGTCTGTCCTGCAAAACTTCTTTTTTCTGAAAATCATTTTGAATCGCCAAATAATCTCCATCAATAAATATTCTAATGTGTAGCGGTTTTTGCTCGCTTACTATATTGTGTTTTACTGTATTCTCTAATAAAAGTTGCAAAGAAAGCGGCACAACCTTCGCTTCTGGATTGATGTTATCGCTTGGCAATTCGTAAAACAAACTATTTTCGAAACGCATTTTCAGCAGATTCATGTAGGTTTTTGCGAATGACAACTCATCTTCAACAGAAACCAATTCTTTGTCTTTTTGTTCTAAAACATATCGATAAACTTTAGACAAAGAAGTCGTAAAACGCTGTGCATTATCCGGATTTTCTTCAATCAAAGAACTTAAAACATTCAAACTATTAAACAAGAAATGCGGATCTATTTGATTTTTTAAACTTTCAAATTTTGCGCTTGCTGTTCCTGCAATAATTTTTTGTTGTGTAATTTCAAATTTTGAAGCCTTTTTCCATTTAACCATGAAACTTCTGGCTTGCATAAAAGTCGAAACTCCAAGAGATAAAATGATATAAAAAAGGTGAACCCAAATCATTCTTGCTCCAAAAAACACCTCTAAAGTTACATCCTGCAAGACCACAAAAATGAAATAGTTGATGGCTAAAACTACAGGAACTGTGTATAAAACGGTTACTAAAATTCCGTAATAAACTCTAAGATTTGTTTGCTCCAGCCAATCCCATTTTCTGTCTAACAGCACATTCAGAAAACCGTTACCAAAGCCTAATCCGAAAGAATAAAGACAGCTTATAAAAAAAGTTAAAAGAACATTTCTAACATTTAAGTCATCTCCTAAAGAAGCTGAAAATATTATGGCAAAGACCATAGAAATCTTTAAACAAACTATTGTTCCACTTTTTAGATCAGTAAATGTTCTTTCTTTCATTATATGCTTTTTATAAAATTTTATTATTTACAAGTTTTTTGGATTTCCAAAGCTCTTTCTAATCCCCATTTTGGAGAAAAAGGTGTTGCTGGTTTAAAATTATTAAAAAGTTCAATAGATTTATCAACTTGTGCGCATAAAGGTTTTGTGTCAACACCTGTCCATTTTGCGCCTCCCAATTGGTAATCTGCTTCACCAAAAACGGCTCTAGGATTGTTTGGATCTAATGCTTTAGCTTTTGCATAAGCTTCCATCACTTTTCCAGAATATTTCATTCCGTTTGTCATTGGGTCAGCCACAACATATCCTGTGTAAATCAAAGCCTGCATAACATATAATTCTGAATTGGTTTGATCTTTTATCAATTCTACATCTAAGGCATCTTGCGCTTTTGTCAATAACAAATCGATTTTTGTTTTATCTTTTTCTGTAAATACTGCTGTAGTATTAATTAAAGCAATATAATAATTTGGTAAATAACTGTTTTTTTCTGCAGCTGCAATTCTTTCAAATAATTGTGAAGCTTCTGTATTTTTGCCTTCTTTCCAAAGCCCAAAAGCTTTTGTCATTCCTTGTTCAAATTGAGTTTGAGCTGAAGTAATTACAACTACAAATAATGCGATTAATGTGATGATCTTTTTCATTTTATAAGTTATTTAATGGTTTGTTTATATGGATTAGTTGTTTAGAATACAATTTCAATTTTAGAATCTTTGCTGACATCAAATTTAGCATCTTTATACGACGGCGGTCCCATAAATCCCTTTGCATTGTTTGAAGCGGCATAATCTTCTGATGGAATTCCCATTGCGTTTCTGTCCAGTTTCCCGTTGTTGTTTTCATCGTGATAGGTTGAAATCGCATATTCACCCGCAGGAAGATTTTCAAATGTCACCACTGCTTTGTTGTTTTTAATTTCAGAAGCAAGGCTTTTGTAAGTTGTTTTAAGAAACGTTCCGTCTGAATTATATAATCCAACTTTGACAACTCCTGTATTGTTTTTTATACCTGAAACAGCAACAGTTAATTTCACATTTTGAGCAGACATTAAACTGCAGATAAATAAAATAGTGATGGTAATAATTTTGGTCATGATTTTTTTTTTTAAAGGTTCTTTTTTTTAAGGTTCAAAGGTTCAGAGCTACAAAGGTTCAAAGTTTGATTTTCTAATTATCAAGATTCTAAAACTTTGAACCTTTGTCACTTTGTTTCTTTGTCACTTTTAATTTACACTTCAAAAGTATGTTGGTTTTTAGTCTTTTAAAATTAAATGATACTGAGTTGTTGATTTTTGATGATGAATTGTTTTTTTTTAAAGAGACAAAGGTTCAGAGAGACAAAGTGACAAAGGGCTCTTTGCAAATCTTCTAAAGAAACTTTGTCACTTTGTACCTAAACTACAAGTTCTTCAACTGATTCTCATTTTTATTCTGGCTGATAGTCCAGAAGAAACCTACGAAGAAAAATCTGTCTGCAGTTGGAATTACAGCTTGTCTTTGATAAACTCCACTTGGATCTGGATTTCTCGCATAATCGTATCCGAAAACATTTTTTGTTCCTAAAATGTTCGAAACAGAGAAATAAAGGATTTTTTGTGTTGTTAGTAAATATGCCCAGTTAAAACTCAAACTATTATATGATTTTGTTTTTCCGTTCATAAACTGTGTCTGATTTGGATCGTTATACGGACGTCCTGAACTAAAACTGTTTGTAAAACCAATTTGCGATTTCCAGTCTGTTATGAAATATTTTGTGACAACAGATAAATTATGATTGGCTACAAAACTTGGCGTTACCATACTTGGAAAGTTTTTATACTGTCTCTCTGAATCGATGTAAGAATACGAAATCCAATATTCTAAGTTCTTGTACAAATTACTGTCTCTCCAAAGCAAATCAAATCCTTTTGCATAACCCGATCCGTTATTATTGAAAACCGAATTGTATTGAATATCTCTTGTATCGTATTGAACTAAATTGTTGTAATCTTTATAATACAACTCTGTTCTAAGCAATTGCCCTGGTTTTGAAAACGTATAATTTAAAATATAATGTCTTGCTTTTTCACTTTCAAACTGATGGTATTTTGAATATTTGATATAATCTACAACTGGCGTCTGAGTAAAATCTCCATAAGCGAAAGAAAACTGACTGCTTTTTGAAAGTTTATATCCTAATGAAGCTCTTGGAGCAATTTCGTTTTCATTTAATAAACTATTATTCGAATATCTTAAACCTACTTTTAAAGCCAGTTTTGTAGAAAATGAAATATCTCCTTCAGCGTAAGATGCAAAAATATTAGAATCGTAACCGTTTTGAACAGCTGTGGTACTAGCAATATCTTCATTATATTTTGTAATAAAATAATCAGATCCAAAAGACAATCTAAAATGATTGGAAACTTTTTTAGATAATTTTAGTTTTAGTTGCGCAGCATTTTCCTCACTATTAATTCCAGTAATATCGTATTTCAGTTTGTTTTTACTGTAACCATAACTAATTCCAGATGTTAACTGCCAACCTGATCCAATGCTTCCTTTGTAAGATGAATTCAGATAGAAATTATTATTATTCATATCTGTTCTTATAGGATTTTCAAAATTGACATTTTTCTGATTTAAATCGAATCTTTCCGAATCGAAAGAAGCATATAATTTGAATATTCCGTTTGTAAACTTATATCTGTAAACTGTTTCACCTCCTAAAGATTGATACGGATTGTTCCAATCTACATTTTGAGGAATAACCGCCTGATAAGGTGCTAGATTAACATACATCATATTCACACTCAAAGAACTTTTATTCCATTTTTGTGTATTCCCTAAACTCAAACCAACCGTCATAAATCCGATATCTGTTTTTTCGTGATCTTCTTCGTCCTGAGTATTCAAAAGCAAAACACTTGATAATGCTTCACCGTATTCAGCAGAATAACCTCCCGTAGAAAAAGCGATTCCACTAAATAAGAAAGGAGAAAATCGGCTTCTTGTTGGTAAATTATTAGTTGTAGCACCGTATGGTTGCGCAACGCGAATTCCGTCCACAAAAGTTTGCGTTTCGTTTGCTTCACCTCCACGCACGAACAAACGTCCGTCTTCACCTACACTTTGTGTTCCTGGCAAAGTCTGCAATGCCGCAACAATATTTCCTGCAGAACCTGCCGTTGTAACAATATCTAAAGGTTTTAAAACAGAAACTCTTGCCTTGTCTCCGGATTCTAAAGTTCCTGCTGTAATGACAACTGCATCAAGAGAATTCATGTTCTCTCTGAGTTTTATAGTTTGATTTTTATAATTGGTAACATCTATTTCGGTTTTGAAAGTTTCGAAAATTAGAAAGCTTACTACTAAAAATTTATTTCCAGCTTCAGTAGTTTCAAAAGAAAACTCTCCTGTTTCAGAACTTGTAGCTCCATCATAAGTTCCGTCAATATAAATGTTAGCTCCTACAACTGGTTTACCTTTTGGATCTGTTACTTTTCCTGAAATAATATTCTGGGCAAAAGTAAAAGCACTTAACAATAATAAAATAAAAGTAATTCTGGTTTTCATGATTATTGGTTTTTGATGAGGCAAATGTATTTTAACAATTCCTGTTAAAAAATATATAATAACCCAATTGTAGATTTTCGAGGATGAGTTGTAAAATACTTATTTGTATCTTTAGCTAGGAAAACCAAAATCATCTTTTATGTCAGAAAGTAAACGAATTTCAAATCTATATCAATCCATTTATAATGGAAATCCGTGGCTTGAAGTAAATCTTGCCAATACCTTAAAAAATGTCACAGCAGAACAGGCGTACAGAAAAGCAAATCCGAATCTCAATACGATTTGGGAAATTGTAAACCATTTGATTCAATGGAGAAGAAACATTTTAGAACGCATGCAGGGAGAAGTTATCGCAACACCCGATCATAATTATTTTGTGCCAGTTTTAGATCCTTCTGAAGTAGCTTGGGAACAATCGCTTCAAACATTGGCAAAATCTCAAGATTCATGGACTGCTTTTTTTGAAAGTTTTAATGATGAAGATTTAGCAAAAATCTACGCTAATAATGGCCATACTTATTATGAGCACATTCACGGAATTATTCAGCATGATGTGTATCATTTGGGGCAAATTGTTATTTTGAAGAAAATGCTTTAATTGAATTTAAACACATAGAAACATAGATTTTTTATTTCTAGAAAAGAATGTTTAGAAAATCTAGATTTTACACATAGCTATGTGTATGCAAATGAAATGCCTTCAGCACGTTTTACAACTATGTTTCTATGTGTTAAAATAAAAAACATTTATATGAAAACCTTTATTTTTATCCTAGCATTTTTACTTTTTTCCACAATCGGATTTTCTCAAGAAACCGAAGTAAAATATGATGAAGCATTAGCAAAATCACTTCATGCCGACGAATACGGAATGAAGAAATATGTTTTTTGCCTTTTGAAATCTGGAAGCAATACAACAACATCAAAAGAAGAAAGTAAAAAACTCTTTGAAGGTCACATGGCAAACATTGGGAAATTAGCTAAAGAAGGAAAACTGGTTGTAGCTGGACCTTTCATGAAAAATGACAGAAACTATCGAGGCATTTATATTTTTAATGTCGAAACTATAGACGAAGCCAAAGCTCTTGTTGCCACTGATCCCGCAATAAAAGCCAATTTACTCGAAGCCGAATTAACGCCTTGGTATTGCACTGCCGCATTACAGGAAATTCCAAAAATGCATGATAAAATTGCCAAGACGAAAATGTAGAATATGAAAACAGAAAAAGAAAAAATGATCTCTGGCGAATATTATAACGCTTTTGATCCCGAATTAGTAAAAGGCCGTCGAACAGCCAAAAATCTTTTACATAGTTTGAATGTAAAAGAATACAGAGTGACCAAAAAAGCAAAAGAAATTCTAAAAGAATTAATTCCAAATACAGGTGAAGGCTTTTATATAGAACCTCCCTTTCACTGCGATTATGGTTATAATATTTTCTGCGGAGACAACGTTTATTTCAATGTGAATTGCGTTGTTTTGGACTGTGCGCCTGTAAATATTGGTTCAAATGTATTTATTGCGCCAAATGTTCAAATCTATACAGCTTCGCATCCGCTTGACGCTGAATTAAGAAAAACCTTAGAAAATGCTTATCCTGTTACCATTGGAGACGATTGCTGGATTGGTGGTAATTCGGTTATCTGTCCAGGAGTCACAATCGGAAAAGGTTGTGTTATTGGCGCCGGATCTGTTGTTACAAAAAATATTCCGGACAATTCGCTGGCAGTTGGAAATCCTGCGAAAGTTATTCGAAAATTGAATCAAGAACCTGAATCCAAAAAATAATGCTTACCCTTAATAAAGTTCATCATATTGCCATTTTATGTTCCGATTACGAAAAGTCGAAACACTTTTATACCCAAATTTTAGGTTTAACCATTATTAGAGAAATTTATCGCGAAGAACGTCAATCTTATAAATTAGATTTGGCTTTGAATGGCTCTTATGTTGTGGAATTATTTTCCTTTCCAAATCCGCCACAAAGACCTTCAAGACCTGAAGCTGTTGGTTTAAGACATTTGGCTTTTGAAGTGATTAATCTCGAAGAAACAATTGCTTTTTTAACTTCCAAGAACATAGAATCAGAACCCATCAGAATTGATGAAACGACTGAAAAACGTTTTACATTTATAGCCGATCCTGATTTGTTGCCGATTGAGTTTTATGAAAGATAGGTCTTTCAGAGGGACAAAGGTTCAAAGTTACAAAGGAACAAAGGTTTTGCCAACAGTTTTTTGAATTGCGTCCAGCTTTAGCTGGATGAATAAATTTATAGTCTCAAATAGGCTTTAGCCAAACAACGAATTGTTTGGCTAAAGCCCTTATCTTGTCTTACTTTCTACATCCAGCTAAAGCTGGACGCAATGCAAAACTTTGTCGCTTTGTAGCTTTGCAACTCCGCCTCTTAAAAAGAAAGATTTTTCTTGTTTATATGAGTTTTAACACACTAAAATCAAGATTTACTAGAAAAAACCGAATTTCATGCTTAAATTTGTAACCCGCAGAAAAAAAATTGCGGATCTTCAAATTTATAGTGATGAACAAAACGGCGCAAATCAAAAAAAATCATCAATTAATCAAACTCCGAAAATTAGTTATTGTTTCTATTTTAATTGGCTTCTTATCAGCCTTTCTCGGAATTTCACTTAAAAAAATAACCGAATATTACGAAGAAATCTTCTTTCACGAAGTATCGGTTCACCCAGTATTTTATATCGTATTTCCAGTTTTTGGATTGTCGGTAATTTATTTCTTAAGACAATATCTTTTTAAGAAAAAAGAAAACAAAGGAATTAAAGAAGTTTTTGAAAGTACAGCATCAAAATCTAAAAATCTTCCATCTTATAAAATTCCATCTCACTTCATCAACGGATTATTAACGGTTATTTTCGGAGGGTCAACAGGAATTGAAGTTTCAACTGTTGTCGCAACGGCAACTATTGGTTCTGTTGCTCACGAAAAAGAAAATGTTTTCCGTCAATACAAAACAGAATTAATCTGTGCGGGAGTTGCAGCAGGTGTTACAGCACTTTTCAGCAGTCCGATTGCGGGAGTTTTATTTGCTTTCGAAGTGATTTCTAGAAAAGTTACCCGAGCTTTTATCATTTCAAATGTAATTGCAGTTTCTATCGCATTTGGTTTATTGACCATTTTAAAAGAAGAACCATTGTTTGCAGTTTCAATCGCAACATGGAATTTAAAAGCAATTCCATACTTTATTCTTTTAGGAATTTTGGCGGGAATGAATTCGGTTTATCTAACAAAATGTGTCTTGTTTTTCAAATCACAATTCGGAAAAATCAATACACATTATTACAAAATCATTTTAGGATCAGCGGTTTTAAGTCTTTCTTTATTCTTTTTTCCACAATTGTATGGAGAAGGTTATCATGCTATAAAAGGAATTTTTGGAAACTCGGCGCAGCTTCCTTTAACAATAACTTTAGCCTTGACTTTTATTGCAATTTTAATTCTAAAACCAATTGTTACTTCTATAACATTGGCTTCTGGCGGTGACGGAGGAGTTTTTGCACCAAGTTTATTCATAGGAGCATTTTTAGGATTATTATTAGCTTCTATTCTAAACAGCTTTTTCCATGTAAATGTAATTCCGGTTAACTTTATGATTATCGGAATGGCAGCGGTTTTAAGTGCTAGTATTCATGCTCCATTTACAGCTATTTTCTTGGTTTGTGGTTTAACAAACGACTATACTTTGTTTTTCCCAATTTTAGTAGTTTGTTTGATTTCAAAATACACTGCGAAAACAATTTATCCGTATACCGTTTACAGTTATTCGCCAAGTTTAATTAAATAATCTCAGCGTAATAATCTGCAGGTTTTAAGATTAAAAACATACAGCAAAGTATATTTAAAAGCATAACGAGTAAAATAAATCCACACATAATGCCAACTGAAAAAATAAGAAGAAGCTACCGCAAAACACGTTATATTCTTTATAAAGAAACCTTAATTGATTCTAAAGAACACTTTTGGTCTTTTTTAGGTTCATTCGTCGGAATCGGAATTTTGGCTTACGTACAATCGATACATTTTTCTGGTCCTGATGCCGTCTATTTAATTGGTTCTTTTGGAGCATCGAGTGTTTTGGTTTACGGAATTATTCAGAGTCCATTTTCTCAGCCTCGAAATTTGATTGGTGGCCACTTAGTTTCTGCTATTGTTGGCGTAACAGTTCACAAATTAGTTCCTGATGTTATGTATATTGCCGCACCTTTGGCAGTTTCTCTTGCCATTATTTTGATGCAGATTACCAAAACGCTTCACCCACCTGGAGGTGCAACAGCTTTAATCGCTGTTATTGGAACCGAAAAAGTAAAAGCATTGGGTTATATGTATGTACTTTCTCCAGTTTTAGTAGGCGTTCTGATTTTATTTTTAACGGCTTTGATTTTTAATAATATGACTTCAAGCAGAAGTTATCCGAACAACTATCACAAACATTATCATAAGATTCGAAAAAGATTGGCGAGAAAATAGTTTTTCATTTTCTTCCTGCCAGGTTTTCAAAACCTTGTAGGTATTACTTTAAATACAAAACAAACCTACAAGGTTTTGAAAATCTTGCAGGATAAGTAAAGGAATTAAAACACAGAAAAACAAGAGTTTAAAATCTTTTCAACAAATCGCAATTCCTGATTCGTATTTCATTTTTTATATTTTACCTTTGACCTCTCAATAAAAACAAAGATTATGGTTTATAAATTTAGAGTTATTCTAGACGCCGAAGAAGATATTTTCAGAGACATTGCTATTCTTGAAGATGATACTCTTGAAGATTTACACAATGCCATCTTCAACGCTTTTGGCTTTGACGGATCAGAAGTGGCTTCATTTTATACTTGTGATGATACTTGGAATCAAGAAGATGAAATTCCGCTTTTTGATACTGGAGATATTCCTGGCGAAATGAGAACGATGAACGATTATCCGTTATCTAGTATTTTAGACAAAGAAAATACAAAGATTATCTACGTTTATGATTTCATCAGCATGTGGACTTTCCTTGTAGAATTGGCTGCTATCGAAGACGAACAAGTTGGAGTAACTTACCCAGAAACTTTATTCTCTCACGGCGAAATGCCAGCTGACGCTATCGAAAAAAACTTCGAAGCCGACGACATGCACGACGATATCTACGGAGAATTTGAAGACGATTTAGACGAAGACGATCTTGATATGTTCGAAGGAGATGACAGCTTCGAAGATTATGGATTTGAGGAGAATTGGAATTAGTCAAAGGCTCAAAGCTGCATAGGTACAAAGGCTCAGAGGTTTTTAAAATCTGACGATTTTAAAATTAATATTTTTCTTACTTTTATATTTTAATTTACTTTTGAATATAAAATATGAATACTTTTAGAAGTCTTTTTGTCTGGCAAAAATCCATGGCCTTTGTTACAGAAATTTACCAATTAACAGCATCATTCCCTAAAGAAGAAATCTACGGATTGACTTCACAAATTAGAAGAAGTTCAGTTTCAATTCCCAGCAATATTGCTGAAGGTTATGGAAGAGATGGAGACAGTGATTATTTACGCTTTTTAAATATCTCTATGTCATCCTTATTTGAAATACAAACACAACTAGAAATTTCTTTTAATTTAAAATTTTTAACTGAAAATCAATTTAATAAAATATTTGGTGACAGTAGAGAAATAGAACGAATGTTGAGTTCTTTTATACGAAAAATAAAAGATCGAAAATAACCTTTGTTCCTCTGAACCTTTGCACCTCTGAACCTAGCAAAATATGATCAACTTATTCAACACCCACATCGAAACGCTTGCGATACATCGCGTAGGAAATAAAAGTCGTAACGAACCGATTTTTTTATCAGAGCAACCATTTAACTTAAATGATGAAATTGTTCCTTTGATAAAAGAATTCTTTTTTAAGCCATTTAGAGAAAAAGAAGAAAACTATTATCAGTTTGCACACGAAGTAGATTTGGACTACAACGACATGTTTAAATATGCAACTGAGATTTTCGCTAATCCAGCAAATGTTCACGAGGTTTCTAAAAACATCACCAAACATTTGTACGAGCAGTCAAATCATCCGCATATTAAAAACGGAGAGGTTTATGTAACGTATTTGACTAATCTTAGTATTGACAACAATGTTGTAGATGCAATCGGAATTTTTAAAAGCGAATTACAAGCAGACTTTTTACAATTTGAAGAAAAAAACAGCAACCTTGAAATGATTCTTCAACAAGGAATCAATTTGAACAAACTGGATAAAGGTTGTTTGATCTTCAACTTTAAAAAAGAAGAAGGATACAAAATCCTGACTGTAGACAGCAACCGTTATGATGCTCGTTACTGGTTAGAGCACTTTTTATCTGTTGATGCCTTTGAAGATGAAAATTTCATCACTAAAAAATATTTAAAGTTCTGTCAAAACTTCGCAAAAGACGTGGTTTTGCCAGCAGAAGACAAGAAAGAGGAAGTAATGTTTATGAACCGATCTGTGAATTATTTCGCTAAAAATGATCAGTTTGAAGAGCAGAATTTCTTGAATGAAGTACTAGACAATCCTGATTTGATTCCTGAATTTAAAAACTATAAAGTTGATAAAGGAGAAAAATACAGCATCGAAGATGTTACCTCATTCCCTATTGCCAACGCAGCAGTTTCTGACGCTAGAAAATCGATTAAAAACGTAATTAATTTGGATACTCACATTCAGATTAAAATGGATTTTATCAATCCTGAAAGTGCAGAAAAATTTGTTGAAAAAGGCTGGGATGAAGAAAAACAAATGTATTACTACTTAGTTTACTTCAACAAAGAAGAGAAAAGCTAAGAAGTTTTCATTTTCTATTACTTACTTAATACAGAAAACGGCAGTTACAAATGTAACTGCCGTTTTTTATTGCCACTATTCTATACTATAAAACAGAAAATACTGCTTTTACAATATCATCATAAACTTGTTTGTTTCTTTCGCCTGCACGAGCCAAAACCCTAATTCCAGAATAATTATTGAAGATAAATCGAGCTAGAACTTTTGCCTCCAACAGAGTAGAAATATGTCCTACCTCCTGCCCTTTTTTAACAGCATTTGTAAAAACCTCTTCCATGATCTGAGTGTTATTTTTTACAATATTCGCAATCTCTTCGTCATGCATCGCCAGCTCAACAGAAGAATTAACCATAAAACAACCTTTTGTAATTCGGTCTTCCAAACTCTCCAGTACGGCTTGCTTAAAAATATCGCGTAACGTTTCTTTGACATTCTCAGATTTTTCTAAAAGATCTTTTACAGTGTCCTGAGCTTGTTGCTGATAACGTTGTAAAGATTTCGAAAACAATTTTTGTTTATCTCCAAAAGTATCATACAAACTAGATCGGCTTAATCCCAAATGAGTTACCAAATCCTGCGCAGAAGTTCCGTTGTAGCCTTTGTGCCAGAAAATTTCAATTGCTTTTTCTAAAGCCTGATCCTCATTAAATTCTTTTGTTCTAGCCATCGCTTCAAAATTAAATTCATTCACAAAGATATCAAAAATACGGAACAATCGTTCCTGAATTAGTCAAAAAAAATTATAGTACTGTGTTTACAATAAGTCCACCATCAACCACAATTTCAGTTCCGTTAATAAACGAAGCATCATCTGAAGCTAGGAAACTTACCGTTTTTGCAACTTCTGAAGCCTGAGCAAAACGTTTCAACAAAATCTTCTGACTTAAAGCTGCACCCAAACCTTCAACATCTTCTTTTTCTAAACCAACTTTTCCGTAAAGCGGAGTTTCAACAGGACCAGGCGAAACAGCATTTACTCTAATTTTTCTTGATGCCAATTCTACTGCAAAAACTTTGTTTAATGATAATACAGCAGCTTTACTTGCAGCATAAACACTAGAGTTTGGCATTCCAACATGGGCGTTTACAGAAGTATTGAAAATAATAGAACCTCCATCATTTAAAATCGGTAATACTTTTTGAACGGTAAAATAAACTCCTTTTACGTTCACATTCATAATACTGTCATAATGTTCCTCTGAAGCTGAGTCAACTGGAGCGAAAGCGGCAATTCCAGCATTCAAAAATAGAATATCTACTTTTCCGAATTTTGCTTTTACTTCTTCAACTAAATTATCAATTGATTTTAAGTCTGATTGATCTGCCACAATTCCAGTAACTTTCAATTCTGTTTCTGCTTTTGCTAAAGCTTCTTTGTTTCTTCCTGTTACGATTACTTTAGCACCTTTTGCTACTAAGTCTGCTGCAGCTGCATATCCAATTCCACTGTTTCCGCCTGTTACGATTGCAACTTTGTTTTCTAAATTTTTCATTTTATTTACTATTTAAGTTATTGATTATTCAATTATTATGGTACAAAGATATAATAACGGAACGATCGTTCCGTTATTATTAATGTTAATTTTTAGTTAAAATAAAAAACTCCATCTCGAAAGCCCTTAATTATAAGGAAAACAACTATTTAACCATAGAGGAAAGAAATC
The DNA here is from genome assembly GCF_036405015.1 of Flavobacterium sp. Lineage (GTDB taxonomy): Bacteria > Bacteroidota > Bacteroidia > Flavobacteriales > Flavobacteriaceae > Flavobacterium. Next base: position 33,299 of record NZ_DASWYK010000222.1, read on the forward strand.
GAAAAATGTCGTACATTCTTAATTTATCCTTAATTTTGCATTAAAAAATAACTCAGATGGATATTCAATTTTTTAAAGAAAGTCCTTTTACCACTATAATTTCATTCCAAAAGCTAATCGAATCCTTCGAGGAAATTGCTTTGTCTGATGTTGATTACAGATCAGATTATGCAAAAGCAATTTTGAAGCAGATTGATTTGATTCCTGAATTAAGAACAGGAATTACGGATTATTCTCTTATAAAAGAAAATGAGCCTTTAATCAAAAACATATTAGCCGATTTATTCCCGACTGCATTAACACAAAACGAAATAAAAGCGGTTACCATTCCATTTCAAAACATCTCCTTTAATTATACAGAACGTTTTAAAAAGATTCTGAAAAATGCAGGAGACGAGTTTTATATGGAAATTCGTGATTTTAGTGAACATCAATTCTATATCAATAATTGTTGTTTGATTTTAAGTTATTATTACAATCAACATATCGATTTTAATCAGCCTTTTTTCTATGATATTCCAGATGAAAATGGTGTAGAAAGACATTATCGTATTTTATACAATGCTGATTTCATGGAAATTATTCCAACAGAAAACGTTGTTCCTTTAACTCAAGAAGACATTGACCAACTTATTGACAACTACAATGATATTGATTTGTGGAAATCTAAATTCCCAAAAGGAAGCTGGATTTTAAAAGGTTTTGGAATTGTTTCTTTGTTTGATGCAACAACAGAAAGTGCTATTTCTACCTTAAAAAGTAATTTACTAAAGCCTGGAGCAACAACTGCGACGTCTGGCGAAGAAATTTCTAATATTTTTCAATCTATTTTTAATCTTGCGGATTTAAAGGTCGGTTTTATTATCTATAATCCAGAAGAAGAAAAATTTCTCAGACCTGAAAAATACGATACACAACTTAGAAGTTTTTTACTTTCTACCGAACAGGAAGTAGATTGTAAAAATGCTTTCTTTGGTTGCTCTTTTGAAAATTTATTGGACAAGAACGAACCTTTTGTAATTTCTAATGTCAAAAAATTCACAGAAGAATCAACAAATAAAAGATTGGGCGAGCATTTGTTAAAGCAAAATATTCAAAGTTGCATTTTTGCTCCAGTCATCAAAGACGATCATTTATTAGGAGTTGTAGAATTAGTTTCTGAAAATCCGAGAGATTTAAATAGTGTAAATGCTACAAAACTTGATTTGGTTCTGCCGTATTTAACCGATACAATTGATCGTTATAATACCGACATGCAGCATCAAGTTGAAGCGATTATTCAGCGAGAATACACTACAATTCACCCGAGCGTATATTGGAAGTTTAAAAAGGAATCACAGAATTATTTTCAAAATCTGAATCATACCAAAGATTATATTTTTAAAGAAATTGTTTTTAAAAATGTATTTCCATTGTATGGACAAATTGATATTAAAAGTTCATCAGAACATAGAAATGAAACGGTAAAAATTGATTTAAAAAGTCAATTGACAGCACTTTTGGAAATCTTTGACAATCAGAAACCAAACTCTAATCTCGTTCTTTTGGAACAAAGAAAATTTGAATTGGAATCGTTAAGAGATGAATTGGATTTTCCTTTAAAAGCAGATACTGAACAGCACATTCAACGTTATATTGAAGAAGAAATCCATCCAATATTAAAGAATACAAAAGGAAATGCAAAAGATGAAAAATTAGCAGAATTGTATTTCGAAAAATTGGATGAGAAAACAGGAATGTTTTATCACGAAAGAAAGAAATTCGACAATGCGATGTCCATTATCAATAAAAGACTCGCAACTGTTTTAGATAAAAAACAAATTGAAGCGCAGCAGATTTATCCGCATTATTACGAGCGTTTTAAAACCGATGGTGTAGAACACAATTTGTATATCGGAGCTTCAATTTCACCAACTAAACCGTTCGACATTATGTACTTGCATAATCTTCGTTTGTGGCAATTGCAGACTTTATGCGAAATGGAATTGGAACATCATGAACTTAAAGAATCACTTCCTTATGAATTGGATGTTACTTCTTTAATTTTAGTTTTCAGTTCTCCGCTTTCTATTCGTTTTAGAATGGATGAAAAACGTTTTGATGTTGATGGAACTTACAATGCAAGATACGAAGTCGTTAAGAAACGAATTGACAAATCGAACATTAAAGGAACAAACGAAAGAATTACCGAAAAAGAGAAAATTACAATCGTATATTCTCAAAACAGTGAAGAAGCAGAATATTTAAAATACATTAAATATCTTCAACACAAGAAAATCTTGGAACCTGCCATAGAACAATTTGAAGTAGAAGATCTTCAAGGTGTTTCTGGTCTGCGAGCGATTCGAGTTAAGGTGATTAACAATATCTCCAATTCGGACACTAAAAAGATAACTTATCAAGATTTATTAGATGAGCTCAACTAAAAGTTGAGCTTTTATCTTTAAAGTTTACGAAAAACTTTGTCAAAGCTTGAAACTTTGACAAAGTTTTCAATCGTAAATTAAATAGATTTAAAAGCGATTACAAATGAAATTACTGTGATAATAAGTCCAAACATGAAAAAGTTGTACGCAATTCTCAGTAAATTATATTTCCGTTGCAAAACCAATCCCAGATAATACAAATCTTTAATCATTGTTGAATACAGATAATCTCTGTCTTTCATCATTTCGTTCATTGCCCAATCGTAATCTTCAAGAGGCATTTTATAGAAATTTCCGAAAAACATCAAATTGACCTTTTTGGCTTCGACATCATCTCGTGTAAAAAATCCAGAAGTTACTTTTGGTCTAGTCGAAAGAATTGCAAAAATAATTGTAATTACGCTCGACATCAGCATGATAAATGTCGGAACAACCAAGTGAGCATTTTTCGGACTATCCAATTTTGGAATAATAGACGATAAAGCAATCGAAATAATAATTGCGTTTACAGACAATAAAATATTGGCTTTACTATCAGCAATACCACTTAAACGAGTATGGTTTCCGAGTGTTACACGAAACAAAGTATCAATTCCACGATCTGGTTTTTCTGCTTTGTCTTTCTTTTTATTTTCTTCTTCAAGTGCAGCTGCAGCTTTCAATTCTTGTTTATTGATTTTTTTCTGAATTAATAGTAGATTTTTTTCTTTCAAAGGTTGCCATTTTCTCAAAGCGTAATCGGTGTAGAATCTATGTTTGTTCATTAAAAAATTCAAGTTTTCTCTCGTCCATTCCGAATTAGAGAAACTTACAATTCCGGTATTTTTTAGTTCCAAACGTAATAATTCACAAGTTGTCGCATATTCTTCACCCATTAAATGTGCATAATCTGCATCTCTAATAATTTTTTCTAAATGCGTTCTTGGTACATATTCTTTAACTGTTGCCAGAATTAAGCTCGAAACAAGAGCAATAAAATCTTCCGATTTTCCTTTTTCTCTTAAAAAATCAGCTGCAATTTTTGTACTTGCTTTTTCATGGTTTTCATATCCTTCAACATATCCTGTGTCATGAAACCATGCTGCAACCAGAAGCGCCTCTTTATCATCACCTTCTACATCTTCTTTTTTACAGAGTTCTTTTACCGCTGTAACTACTGTGAAAGTATGGTTAAAATTATGATAAGAATATAGATTAGAAAGTTTATCTTTGAGTAAATTACCGACAAAATCCTCGGATTGTTCTATTAGATTCATAAAGAATATTTTTATACCACTAAATTATGAAATTGTTTTTGGATAATCATTTTATTGCAAAAATTAAAACGGGAACTATTGCTTTAGCTATACTTTTTCTGGTTTATTCTTGTGCAACACACAAGCCCCAATACGGAAAAAATGTAAGTTCGATTGAGAATGAAAACGCAACTGACTCTATAAAAGTTGATCACACTTTTTATCTGGTCGGAGATGCTGGAAATGCTGACGAAACTCAAGCAGAACAAACTCTAGAACTTTTACATCAAAGACTAAAAAAAGCCAGTAAAAAATCTACGCTACTTTTCTTAGGAGATAATATTTATCCTAAAGGTTTTCCTGCTGATAAAAATGCTGAAGATAGAGGACTAGCAGAAACAAAACTGAAAAATCAATTAAAACTGGCAGACGGCTATAAAGGAAAAACGATTTTTATTCCTGGAAATCACGATTGGTACAGCGGCATTAAAGGTCTTGAGCGTCAGGCTGATTTTGTAACCAAACATTTAAATGATAAAAAAGCTTTTTTACCAAGAAAATCTTGTCCGATAGAAGATGTTAAAATTGATAGTATTACAACGTTAATAACGGTTGATAGTGAATGGTTTCTTGAAAATTGGGATGATCACCCAACAATCAACGATAATTGTGAGATTAAAAGCAGGGAAGCTTTCTTTGAAGAACTAGAAGGACTTTTAAACAAAAATCAGGAAAAAACAGTTATTCTTGCTATACATCATCCTTTATTAAGCAACGGAACTCATGGCGGACAATTTTCGTTAGAGAAACAATTATTTCCGTTGGAAAAGAAAATTCCTCTTCCGATAATTGGTTCTTTTATCAATTTATTGAGAAAAACATCTGGTGTAAGTCCGCAGGATATTCAGAATAAACAATACACCATTTATGCTAAGCGAATTAAAACGCTTTTGCAAAAGCAGAAAAATGTCATTGTCGTTTCTGGACATGATCATAATCTACAGTACATCAGCAATGAAAATATTCAACAGATTATCAGTGGCGCAGGCTCTAAATCTGAAGCGGCAAGAGCTGTAAACGAAAATGACTTTTCATACGGAGGAAATGGTTATGCTACTTTAACTTTATTTAAAAGCGGTGATGCTAAAGTTTCATTCTATGGAAATGAAAACAATAAAGAGAAACTTCTTTTTGAACGTGAAATTATAAAAGCCAAAGAAATTAACTGGGCATCTGATATTCCGAATAAATTTCCATCAAAAATTACAACTTCTATCTATTCACCAAAAATGACAGATAAAAGCTGGCTTCATAGTTTTTTATTCGGTAAACATTACCGAAAATATTACAGCATGCCAATTGAAGCTACTGTAGCCACTATCGATACTTTAAAAGGTGGTCTAACTCCAATTCGTGGAGGTGGCGGACATCAATCTGTTTCTTTAAGAATGTCTGATCCAAAAGGTCGCGAATTTGTAATGCGTGGTATGAAAAAAAGTGCAACCGTCTTTTTACAATCTGTTGCATTTAAAGATCAATATGTTGTGAATGATTTTGAAGATACGTATGCTGAAAGTTTCTTGTTTGACTTTTATACTACTTCTCACCCATATGCACCGTATGCAATCGACGGTATGTCTAACAAAATTGGATTGTTGCATACCAATCCGATTTTATATTACATTCCGAAACAAAATGGTTTAGGCGAATTTAATGCGGGATTTGGAGATCAATTGTATATGATTGAGGAAAGACCTGCTGACAATCATTTAGATGGAAAAAACTTTGGTAATCCAAGTAATATTATTGGTACAGACGATGTGATGCTTAATCTTCATAAAGACGAAAAATACTCGATTGACGAAAAAGAATATATAAAAGCCCGTTTGTTTGATATCTTAATTGGAGATTGGGATAGACATAGTGATCAATGGCGCTGGGCCGAATTTAAAAAGGACGGAAAAGTAATCTACAAACCGATTCCGCGCGACAGAGATCAGGCCTTTGTAAAATATGATGGTGCTTTGCTTTCTATTTTAATGAATATTCCAGCATTGCGTCATATGAGAACTTTTAAAGATAAAATTGGCAATGTAAAATGGCTGAGCAGAGAACCTTATCCTCAGGATTTGGCTTTCTTAAAAACTACCGATCAAAAAGACTGGATTGAACAAGCAAAATACATTCAGGAGAATTTATCTGACAGCGATATTGAAAATTCTTTCAAGAATATGCCTAAAGAAGTTCAGGACGAAACGGTTCAGGAAATCATTCGAAAATTAAAAAACAGAAAAAAAGAACTTCAAAAATATGCCGCTATTTATGCTGATGTTTTAAGCAAAACGGTAATGATTGCAGGAACAGACAAGAAAGACAAATTTGTTCTAAACCATAATGCGAAAAAGAGCATTGAAATTCAGGTATTCAGATCTAAAAAAGAAGGTGATGAATTACTATATACCAAAACGGTCACCGATGCAAAAACTAGAAATTTATGGATTTATGGTTTAGACGATAATGATACTTTTGAAGTAAAAGGCAATCAGAAATCAAGAATTAAAGTTCGTTTAATTGGTGGTCAGAATAATGACACTTATAATATTGAAAACGGAAGAAAGGTTATTGTGTACGATTTTAAATCAAAAGAAAACACTTATAATTTAGATTCTAAAACTCAGACGCAGTTAACGGATGATTATGATGTTAACACGTACAATTATGAAAAACCTAAATACAATGTCATTTCAGGTCTTCCAGACATTGGTTTTAATCCTGATGATGGTGTCAAAATGGGAGTCAATTTAAATTATACAGTAAATAATTTCAAACAGAATCCGTACACGCAAAGACATATTTTTAATGCTTTTTATTATTTTGCTACTGGTGGTTTAGAATTTAATTATGCTGCACATTTCCCAGGTTTACTTGGTAGATGGGTTATTGATGTTGAATCACTTTATACTACTCCAAACTTTGCCATGAATTATTTTGGTTATGGAAATGAATCTCAATATGATGATGATCTTAGCATGGATTACAATCGTGTTCGAATTAGAAAATTCAATGCTTCTGGAGCTATTCGACATGTTGGAAGATATGGAAGTGAATTTAGCATTCAGCCAATTTTCCAGAGAATGACAGTTGAAGAAACAGATAATCGATTTATTGACACTCCAAACATTGTAAATCCTGATGTATTTAATAGCCAGAATTATGGAAGTTTAAAAGTGAAGTATGTTTTCAAAAATTCAGATTTTGCTGCAAAACCAACTCTAGGAATGTATTTTATGCTGGCTGGAACTTGGACAACAAATTTGGATGAAACCAATAAAAACTTCCCGACTCTTGAAAGTATTTTAGGTTTTACACATCGAATTGATAAAGAAGGTAAATTGGTTTTGGCAACTTATCTTAAAGGAAAAACTATTCTAAACAATAATTATGAATTCTATCAGGGTTCTTCTTTAGGAGGTGATACTGATTTGCGTGGTTTTAGAAACGAAAGATTTTTAGGAAACTCCTATTTCTCACAAAGTTCAGATTTACGTTTAAGTCTTGGCAGAATCAGAAAAACGATTGCTCCTTTTACTTATGGTATTTTAGGAGGTTTCGATTATGGAAGAATTTGGCTTGACGGAGAAAATTCAAGAAAATGGCACCACGATTATGGTGGAGGACTTTGGTTAAATGCTGTAAATGTTTTAACTGCCAGAATCTCCTATTTTAAATCTCCTGACGAAATTGGAAGGGTGATTTTTGGAGCGGCTTACAGTTTTTAAAGATTCTGAGGGACTAAGATTCTAAGTTTTTTTTCAGCCACGAATTCACGAATTATTTTTTACAAAAAACTTAAATTCTAATTCGTGGCTATTATTTTCAACTTGTTCAAAAACTTAGAACCTTAGTAACTTAGCATCTTAAAACCTCTAATTAAAGCTTAAATTCATAAACCTTTCCTCCTATTTTATTTGTTTTTTCATCGGCAATCAGTAAAGTGTTGTTGTCTTTAAAAACGATCGATTCTTTTTGAGAAAAATGATTCAAGTTTATTTCGGTTTGAGTTCCTTTATGAAATAAATCTCCTTTAAAATCTTTAAATAGCAGCACTTTATCATGACTTAATAAAGCTACTTTTTTACCGTCAGGACTTAAGGAAGCGCTTGTCAGTACACAATGATTGTAATTGTTGCATGTTTTGAATTCTCCAATTTTTACTGCTTTTTGAGTACCGGCAGCATTTTTTATTTTGTAGATAAAAACTGTTCCATCAAAACCTTTACTTCTGTTTTTTGTAAAAAGATAAAAATAACCGTTCATTTCGAAGAAACTTTCGACATCAAAAAACAATTCTTTTTTCTTTGGAGGAAATTCTTTCTGTTCTGGATAAGAAAATGAGATTTTATACTCGGCTTTAGCCAAATCATTATTCAACTGATTTTTGGCGACTTTATAAATACATAAATCTCTTCTTTTGTTATCATTGTTTCCAAAATCACCAATATAAATATTTCCCGCTTTATCTTTTGTGATGTCTTCCCAATCTACATTTGTAGCATTCGATATCGTAATTGTTTTCGCAAGTTTTCCTTTTGAATCAATAGCGTAAATCGCATTTTTATTTCCACTATCTTCTAAAGTATAAAGCAAATTGTTTTCAGGAAAATAGGTTATTCCCGAAACTTCTTTTAATTTCTTTGGAAGTGAATAAAGTTCCTTTAGATCAGAACCCGATTGTTTCTGACAAGCTAATAAAACTATAGAAACTGCTACTAAGAAAAATTTTTTCATAGATTGTTCTTTTTTTAAAACCATATAAGTCATGTAAGTAAATTTAAGAAGTTTTCCTTAAATAATCTTATATGACTTATATAGTGAAAGTGTTTTTTAAACTAGGTTTGTGTTTTTAAAATTACGGGTAATAAACTCAAATGCCGCGTGCATAATATGTCCCATTGATTTGGCGTTTTTAAATTTCATATCATTGGTATATCGGTACAATTCCATTTTCAGTTGATTTAGATGTTCTTCTGTTGAAATGGTATCGTGGCACATGATATTCAAAAGCTTTTTAATTCTGTTTTCTGCAGAATGGATACGTTTAGCTAGAATCGCTCTTTCTTCATCTTTATACTGAATAATAGAACGTTCTTCTAGTTTTTCTTTTATGAGCTTGATCATTGGGAAATTTTCCTTGAAAAACTGCGGACGATACACTTTAAAATTACCTTCATAACATTGCTGATCAAAATCGATTGGGCGAATTTTATAAACCACCTGATCAAAATCGTGAATTGGGACAATTACATAATTGTACGCTCTCATATCTCCTAAAAGACGAATCATACAGCGTTCGTTAAACTTAACAAATTCTTTCGCAATCTGTGCTTTTTCCATTTCAGAACAACTTTCTAACAAAGTATCCATAAAAACATCGCCTGGAATTCCGATAATATGTTCTTCGATCAAAGTATCATTATAAACCAAAAAATTGATTTTATCTGGTGATAAAATATCTTCTAGTTCCAATCCGTAAATTCGTGATGCATCGGCTTTTTTGATATAAAAGTGAACGTAATTATCATTCAGAATATTTCGAACTTTGATTCTGAACGGTTTTGAATTTCCGAAAGTACAATAATCAATGGCGTCGATATTTAGAAATTGGATAATCTCGCTGTTACCATCAGAATGCAAAAGAGAATAAATTCTTTTTAAATTTAAATCAATTTCATTTCTTTCAAATTCGCTGTAATAAACCCGAATCCAAAGAGTATCATTATCATGTTTATCATAAACATTTATGGAACCTGAAAAACGAAGCAAGTCATCATAAAACACGGAAACTTTAGAAATACGTTCGTATCGCTCCAAATAACTTAAAAGTGGTTGTGTTAAAGGATAAGAAGGTTTTTTTAAAACCATTAAAGGCTCGCTCATTTTAAATATCTTTATTACAAATTTACGTCAATACGATTTAATGTTAGAAATTAAAGTAACAAAAATCAAATTGATTCGTCATACTTAAAACTAAAACCAGAAAAATTTGGAAACCATATTAACCATTGAGAATCTAAACAAAAGATACGGCCGGATTCAGGCTTTAAAAAATGTATCTTTCAGTATACAAAAAGGTCGAGTTTATGGCATTCTTGGCCCAAACGGCAGCGGAAAATCGACAACATTAGGAATTGTACTAAATGTTGTAAACAAATCTTCTGGTAATTATCGCTGGTTTGATGGCAAGGTAGAAACACATGAAGCCTTAAAAAAAGTTGGTGCTATTATTGAACGTCCAAACTTTTATCCTTATATGACAGCTGAGCAAAACCTGAAACTGGTTTGTAAAATTAAAAACATTAACTATGCTAAGGTTAATGAAAAATTAGAATTGGTTGGTTTAAGCGAAAGAAAAGACAGCAAATTCAGTACTTTTTCTTTAGGAATGAAACAACGTTTGGCTATTGCATCTGCTCTTTTGAATGATCCTGAAATTTTAATTTTAGACGAACCTACTAATGGTTTAGATCCGCAGGGAATTCACCAGATTCGAGATATCATTAAAAAAATTGCTTCGCAGGGAACTACAATTTTGCTGGCTTCTCATTTGTTAGACGAAGTTGAAAAAGTATGTTCTGAGGTCATTGTTTTAAGAAAAGGAGAAGTTTTATATTCTGGTTCTGTAAACGGAATGTCTGCAAATGAAGGTTTCTTTGAAATTTCTTCGAATGATAATAACGCTCTAAAATCAGTTTTAAGTATTCATGATGCTGTTGAACAAATTAAAGAAGAAGACGGAAAAGTTTTGGTTTATTTAAAATCAGACTTATCAGCTTCAGATTTAAACCAGTTTTTATTTTCTAAAAATATTGTTTTAAGTCATTTGGTTAAACGTAAAAATAGTCTGGAAGCTCAATTTTTAGAATTAACCCAAAATACCAATCCAAAAAACAACTAAGCCATGAAAAGACTTATCTCTATAGAATTACAAAAAATCTGGATGAATAAAGCCAGTCGTATTTTAACCTTAACGTATTTTATTTTACTGTCTTTTATTGCGCTTATTGCCTCGATTAAATTTGACCTTGGTCCTTTCAAACTTCATTTTGCCGAAATGGGAATATTTAACTTTCCTTTTATCTGGCATTTCAATACTTATGTTGCTGCTATACTTAAATTTTTCCTTGCCATTGTAATTGTTTCTATGATGGCTAATGAATATAGTTATGGAACTTTAAAACAAAATTTAATAGACGGTTTAAGTAAAAAAGAATTTATTCTATCTAAGTTTTTGACAGTTGTGTTATTTGCACTTCTATCAACGGTTTTTGTATTTGTAATGAGTCTTATCTTAGGATTATTCTTTTCTTCATACACTGAAATTGGCATTATATTTACTGACTTGGATTATCTTTTAGCTTTTTTTGTAAAACTAACAGGCTTCTTTTCATTGTGTTTATTTTTAGGAATTTTTGTAAAAAGATCAGCATTTGCTTTAGGTTTTCTTTTAGTTTGGACTATCATTGAAAGCTTTATAAGAGGTTATCTAGCATTTCAAATTTTTCCTGATAGCGACACAGACGAAAAAATAACACAGTTTTTACCTTTGGAATCTATGTCAAATTTGATTGTTAATCCTGCACCCAGATTATCTGTAATTAAAAACATAGGTTCTCAAATTGGAATCCAAACAGAAATTGATTACAGTGTAAGTTATACTGCAATTTTAATCGTTTTAACGTGGACTTTTCTTTTTGTTTATTTTTCTTACAAACTATTAAAAAATAGAGATTTATAGTATATTTGTTATACTATGATTTATTTTAAAAGGCTTTTCATTTTATTATCTTTAAGTTACGCATCTATTAGCGTTAATGCACAAGTTATTACCATTGACGATCAAAAAACACCACAGCAACTTATTGAAGATGTTCTAATTAACACTTCGTGTGCTGTGGGTTCAAATGCGACAGGAAAAGGAGACACTTTTAGACCTGGAAAACAGAGTTTTGCTTATTTTAACAGAAATGGAAGCAATTTTCCTTTTGCAGAAGGAATTGTATTGGCAACATCAACAGCGCAAACTGCTGTTGGACCTTTTGTAAGTGAATTAACCAGCAGTGACAGTCCAAACTGGCTAGGAGACAGCGATCTTGATCAAGCTGTTGGAACGCAATCTGTCAATGCAACAGTTCTAGAATTTGATTTTATTGCTTCGGCAAATTCATTAAGTTTCAATTATCTTTTTGCATCAAATGAATATCAATATGGTTATCCTTGTTTGTATTCTGATGGTTTTGCTTTTTTGATTAAAGAAGCGGGAACTTCTGATCCTTATACCAATTTGGCAGTCATTCCTAACACTACCACAGCTGTTTCATCTGTAAATATTCATCCTCAAATTCAAGCTGGTACGGTGCCTGGAGGTCTTCCTTACACAGGTTGTAATGCTTCCAATCCTACTTATTTCAATGGTTATAACACGACCAACAGTCCTGTAAATTATGCCGGACAAACTGTTGTAATGACAGCCCAGTCTAATGTAATTGCCGGAAAAAAATACCACGTAAAATTGGTAATTGCAGATGATAAAAATAGAAATCTGGAATCGGCTATATTTCTTGAGGCTGGTAGTTTTGCCTCAAAAATTATATTGGGCGAAGATCGTACAATTGCCGCAAACAATCCGGCGTGTTTTGGAGAAACAATCTTGCTAAACAGTAACTTATCCTCTTCTCAATATACTTTTAGATGGTTTAAAAAAGACAATCCTACTGTAATCTTAAGTACAAACTCAACTTATACAGTCGCAGATGCTGGAACATATATCGTGGAAGCTACTGTTATTGGCGGCACTTGTCAATCATCTGGAGAAATAAAAATTGATTACGCTTCTGAAATTCTTTCTTCAAATACAACTCTTTTACAATGTGATGATAACAATGACGGAATCTCTATTTTTAATTTGACAAAAGCCGATAACATTGTAAAGAACAATGCTGCAAATATTACTACTGAAGGTTATTATCTAACTTTAGGAAATGCTCAGACTAAAACCAATAAAATTGTCACACCAGAGAATTACATTAATACTTCTAACAATCAAATCGTTTATGCTCGTTTAGAAAATGAATTTCGTTGTTTTACAACAGCTGATGTAACCTTACAAATTGCAACAACATCTATTACAGATCCAACACCAACAACTACTTGTGATGGAGATGAAAACCAAGATGGTTTATATCAATTCAATTTGAATGATGAAGTTACTCCAAAAATTACTGCTGGTTTACCTAATGGATTAACAGTTCATTATTTTTTAACAGCAAATGATGCTCTTACAGAAACAAATGTATTGCCGAATATCTTTCAAAATACAATTCCGTACAACCAAACTATTTATGCCAGAGTTGTTAACGGTCCAGATTGTTATGATGTTGTTCCGGTACCTCTAGTTGTAAATACTTTCGATCCGCCAAACTTTGAAGACGAATCAGAATATCTATGTAAAAACAGCACCATAACTTTATCGGTTGCAACAGAATTTAGCAGCTATTTATGGAGTACGGGAGAAATGACAAATTCTATTGTTATTACTTCATCGGGAGATTATTCAGTAACCGTGAAGGATGCTAATGGATGCGAAAAAACCAAAAATTTCAAAATAATTTCGTCTGAACCTGCTGTAATTACAAATGCTGTTGTTAAAGATTTTTCTGGAAACGATAACTCTGTTTTGCTCGAATATACAGGAACAGGAAATTATGAATTCTCATTAGATGGAGTTGTTTTTCAGGATAATCCTTTATTTACAAACGTCACTAGCGGAACATACAATGCTGTCGCAAGAGATAAAAATGGCTGCGGTTTGTCTAATGTTTTCTTAGTTTATGTTTTAGATTATCCGAGATTTTTTACTCCAAATGGTGATGGATACAATGATTTATGGGTTATTAAAAATTCTGACTTACTTCCAGATTACACCATAAGTATTTTTGACCGTTATGGAAAGCTGCTAAAACAAATGACCCAAAATAGTATGGGTTGGACTGGAACTTTCAACGGCCAGCAATTACCTTCAGATGATTATTGGTTTACTTTAATTTTTACAGATGGAAAAAAAGTAAGAGGGCACTTTAGTTTAAAACGATAATATCTTTCTACAATATTTCGATTAAAGTTTAAATAGGCAAAACTTGAAAAAATTTACAACACTTCAAATATTTAAGAAGAAAAGAAAATTAAACTTAAAAGTAACGCAAAATAATCCTATTTTTGGTTTTAGACGATTCTTATCTGTAACAGCCGTTTAACAAGCCAATGAAAAAAATAGTACTCTTTATTTTTTTTCTCTTTTGTGCTCTAAATTGTTTCTCGCAATTTAGCAAAACGCATTATATACCGCCTCTTATTTCTGTAGCAGGATTTGCAGAAGATCAATATCTATACATCTCCACCCCTAGCCTAACCGATGTAAATTTTAAAATTATAGCCAATGGCGGAAATGTTGTAAACGGAACTGTAAATAATAGTAACCCTTATCGCTTTTACATTGCAACAGGACTTGACACGCAATTATTCACACCGCTTTCCAAAACTGGAATTGTATCGAATCGTGGATATATTATCGAAGCCGAAGATTTAATTTATGTAAGCGCACGAGTTAATGCAGGTAAAAGTGATAAAGTATTCAATCAGTCAGGAGGATTAGTTTCTAAAGGAAACAGCGCTCTTGGTACCATTTTTAGATTGGGTGCAATGTTAAATCCTCTTTACGATGAAACATTGCTAAATTTTGCCTCTATAATGGCTACAGAAAACGGAACAAAAATTACGATCTCGAATATTCAGAATGATACAAAACTTTTAGATGGAACACTTGTTTCGGGCCCCATAACAGTTACTCTAAATAAAAATGAATCTTACGTACTGGCTTTAAAAAATTACAATGATGGCCAGCTTGTTTCAAATAGTTCAAAAATGATCGGGGCTTTAGTCTCCTCAGACAAATCAGTTGTAGTTAATTCAGGATCCTTTGGAGGAAGCAACAGTACACTAACACAACCTACACGAAATGGGGTTTCTCCAATAGGAAGGGATGTTGGTTTTGACCAAATCGTTTCTTTAGAAAAAACAGGAAAGGAATATATTTTCATACAAGGACTTGGTACAGATGAACTGGAACGTGTTTTATTGGTAGCTCATTATGACAATACAGAAGTTTTTCTCAACGGCTCTTCTGTTTCATACAAAACATTGAATAGCGGAGAATATATAGCTCTTGATGGGAGTAATTTTAGCAATGGTAGTTTATATGTAAAAACTTCTGCAAATGTTTTTGCCTATCAGAGTATTGGAGGAACCACAAATCCTGCCAATCAAAATTTATTCTTTGTACCTCCAATAAATTGTGCAACACCGAATACAGTCGACAACATTCCTCAGATTCAATCTATTGGGAACAGTACTTTTAATGGATTTCTAAACATTGTAACCGAGAAAGGAGCTTCAGTCTTATTAAACAACGCCCCTGTCGAAGTAGATCCTTTAGAGATTCAGGGAACAACTGAGTTTGTACGTTATACGATACCTGACTTATCTGGAAATATAGCCGTAAAATCTACTAAACAAATATACGTTTCATACTTTGGAACCAATGGTTATGCAACATACGGAGGCTATTATTCTGGTTTCGATTTAAAACCAGAAATTGTCAGCAGTAAAATTACACTGGAAAATTCTTCGTGCATTCCGAATGTATCTTTAAAAATAAATACTCTTTCTTCTTATGACACTTTTCAGTGGTATAAAGATGATGTTCTAATTCCAGGAGAAACTAAAAACAATTATAGTCCTTCACAACCTGGTTTTTATCAGGTAAGAGGCAGTATTTCTGGTTGTGTTACCAATATTTTTTCAGACAAAATTCCAGTAAGCGAATGCGCGATTAATCTTGACAATGATCTTGTAAACGACAATATAGACATTGATTATGATAATGATGGCATAACAAACTGCACTGAATCTTATGGTGATCAGGCTGTAAATCTTTCCAATTCAACTTCAGGTTTAGTTAAAGTTGGAACTTATAACAATTCTTTTTCTGCAATCGTTACTAATTCTTCACTTTCTGCTCCTGCTCCTTTTATAGGAAAAGCAGATGGTAGTTTTGTGACTGAAATTATGCCTGGAAAAACTTCTTCGGTAAGTTATACTGCAAATTTTGCAAAACCTATAAATCTTCGTTTAGAATATAATGCTGCTGCAAATACAGATGAATTATTAAATCCAGATGCTGAATACATTATTAATTCTGATGTTAATAAAACTTTTACAGTTCTAAATCCTGACAATCAGTTATTAATTGACACCAATTACGACGGAATATACGAAAGCGGAGTTACTGAATTTTCTTCTTTCGAAATCCGTTTTCGACTGAATGGGAATGTTCCTTTAGCAGCTGGAACTGGGACTTTCAAGTTTCAATCTTATCAAACACAATCATTTAAAATTACTCATAAAAATCTTCTTGATACTGCTGGAAGCAAATCAACGTTTAAACTTATTGCGACCTGCGTTCCAAAAGATACAGATGGCGACGGGATTCCGGATCAGTTAGATTTAGATTCAGATAATGATGGAATTCCGGATTTAATTGAAGCACAATTAAAAGCAAAACCCTTATCGAATACTGATACTAATCTGGACGGTCTAGATGATATGTTTGTTTTAGGAGCTACTCCTTTAGATACTGATAATGATGGTATACCAAATTATCTTGATTTAGATAGTGATAATGACGGAATATATGATTTGACCGAATCAGGAAGCAACGCTCTTGACATTAATCTAAATGGAATAATTGACGCAACAGATTTTGGAATCAACGGCTTGTCAGATTCTTTAGAAACTAGCCCTGACAGCGGTGTTTTAAAATACACTGTTCTAGATTCAGATAATGATGACATAAAAAACTACACTGAAATTGACAGTGATGATGATGGTTGTAACGATGTTATTGAAGCTGGATTTACTGACCCGAATTTTGATGGTCAATTAGGAGGTTTACCAATACTTGTCAATTCTTTTGGAGTTGTAACCAGCCGAACCGATGGTTATACTACACCAAATGGCAATTATATTGTTGCAACTCCAATTATTATTACCAAACAACCCGAAAATCAAACGGTTTGCGAATTGGAAAAAGCAACTTTCATAGTCGAATCTAATGCTGATAGTTTTCAATGGCAATTCTCCAACGATGGTGGAACTATTTGGAATGCATTGCCAGAAAATGCTGTTTATTCTGGAACTAAGACTACAGCTTTAACGATTCAAAAAACAAGCAATAGCATAAATGGAAACCAATATCGTGTACTCTTAAACAGAAACAATAATGCTTGTGGATTAACTTCTGCCAATTCTGTAAGTTTAAATATTTTAACTCTGCCAGTTTTAAATTCACCAGTCACAATCGTTCAGTGTGACGATGATACTGATGGTATTTCTTATTTTAATCTTACCGAAAAAAACACTTTTGTTTCGACAAATTCAATACATGAGACTTTCTCCTACTACACAACTTTGAATGGTGCCAATACGAAAGATGCTACAACATTAATTTCAAATCCACTCGCTTTTTTCAGTGGGAATAAAAGTATTTGGACAAGAGTTGAAAATGCTAACGGATGCTTTTCAGTTGCCCAGTTGAATCTGATTGTTTCAACAACACAAATTGATCCATCTTTTAAACGAAATTTTGCTGTTTGCGATGATTTTATAGAAAATATCAGCAGCGATACTGATGGATTTACCGCTTTTGACTTTAGCAGTATCTCTACCGAAATTGAGGCTATGCTTCCTTTAGCAGGCTCAAATTATTCTATAAAATATTATACCAATGAAGCAGATGCTTTATCAGAAACAAATACAATTACAAATCCTTCCAATTTCAGAAATACGATTCCAACACAACAAAATATTTGGGTACGTGTAGATAGCAATTTGGACAACGCATGCTTTGGACTGGGAGCTTTTATTAGTCTTAAAGTAAATTCAAAACCCGATATTGATATTAACAGTGACAAAAGTTCTGATGCATTAGTTTGTTCAAATCTACCGTCCTTTTTTGTTAAACTTGATGCCGGAATTGGAAATATACCTGCAAATACCTACACTTACATCTGGTCAAAAGATGGAAATGTAATTCCTGGAGAAATTAGTGAAACAATAGAAGTTAATGAAGAGGGGAAATATACAGTAGAAGTTTTTACCAAAGAAGAAAATAGTTGTAGCAGAATCAGAACTATCAACGTATCAGCTTCAGATATTGCCCATCTCAATTCTGTTTCTATCTCAGACTTATCAGATTTCAACACTGTCGAAGTAAATGTTTCTGGAACGGGAAGTTATGAATATAGTATTGATGACGCAAATGGTCCTTTCCAAGACTCAAATCTTCTTGAAAATGTTCGTCCGGGTATACACGAACTTTATGTGAATGATAAAAACAACTGTGGAAAAATTTCAAAAACGATTGCTGTACTTGGAATTCCAAAATTTTTCACTCCAAATAATGATGGTCACAATGATTATTGGAATATACAAGGCGCAAATGAAACCTTAAATTCTGGTGCCAAAATCCTTATTTTTGATCGATTTGGTAAATTAATCAAGCAAATTAGTTCAACAAGCAATGGCTGGGACGGAACTTATACTGGAAGTCCAATGCCTGCAGATGATTATTGGTACACTATAAAACTAGAAGATGGTCGAGAAGTAAAAGGACACTTCAGTTTGAAAAGATAACATTTTTCAAAATTCAATTTTTAAAAATCCAAATTTCAAAATACGTCTCAAAAAAAATCCCAAACTCCATATGGAATTTGGGATTTTTATATTGAAAATTAAACTAATTAGATTTTGTATCTTTTTCTATCAGTTTCACTTAAGTAAATCTTTCTTAAACGAAGAGATTTTGGAGTAACTTCAACATACTCGTCTTTTTGGATGTACTCTAAAGCTTCCTCTAATGAGAATTTGATAGCTGGAATAATTCTAGCTTTATCATCAGCTCCAGAAGAACGTACGTTAGAAAGTTTTTTCGTTTTAGTAACGTTAACAGTCATATCGTCGCTACGAGTATTTTCTCCAATTACTTGACCTTCATAGATATCCTCATTAGGATCAACGAAGAATTTACCACGATCTTGTAATTTATCGATAGAGTAAGGAATTGCTTTTCCGTTTTCCATAGAGATTAATGAACCGTTGTTACGTCCAGGAATTTCTCCTTTGTATGGCTCATAACCAATGAAACGGTGTGCCATAATAGCTTCACCAGCAGTAGCAGTAAGCAATTGATTTCTTAAACCGATAATTCCACGAGATGGAATGTTGAATTTAATAATCATACGCTCACCTTTACCTTCCATAGAAAGCATTTCACCTTTACGGATAGTTACGAATTCAACCGCTCTACCTGAAAGGTTTTCTGGTAAGTCGATAGTTAATTCCTCAATTGGCTCACATTTCACACCATCAACTTCTTTGATGATAACTTGTGGCTGACCAATTTGAAGCTCGTACCCTTCTCTTCTCATTGTTTCAATAAGAACTGACAAGTGAAGTACACCACGACCAAAAACCATGAATTTATCAGCAGAATCAGTTTCACCAACTTTCATCGCTAAGTTTTTCTCCAACTCTTTTGTCAATCTTTCACGGATGTGTCTAGAAGTAACAAATTTACCTTCTTTACCAAAGAAAGGAGAATCGTTAATTGTAAACAACATACTCATTGTTGGCTCATCAATAGCGATAGTTTGTAAAGCTTCTGGATTTTCGAAGTCAGCGATAGTATCACCAATTTCAAAACCTTCAATTCCTACAACAGCACAAATATCTCCAGCAACAACTTCTTCAACTTTTCTACGGCCTAAACCTTCGAAAGTATGTAATTCTTTAATTCTAGATTTGATGATTTTTCCATCTCTTTTTACCAAAGAAATTGGCATTCCTTCTTTTAAAGTACCTCTTTCAAGACGTCCGATAGCGATACGACCTGTAAAAGAAGAGAAATCTAAAGAAGTAATCAACATTTGTGGAGTTCCTTCAGATACTTTTGGAGCCGGCACATTAGCAATAACCATGTCTAATAATGGCTCAATGTTTTGTGTTTGAACTTTCCAGTCATCAGACATCCAGTTGTTTTTAGCAGAACCGTAAACCGCTGGGAAATCTAACTGCTCTTCAGTAGCACCTAATTCAAACATTAAGTCAAAAACTTTCTCGTGAACTTCTTCAGGAGTACAGTTTTCTTTATCAACTTTGTTGATAACTACACAAGGTTTCAAACCTAAATCAATAGCTTTTTGTAACACGAAACGTGTTTGTGGCATTGGTCCTTCAAAAGCATCCACTAACAAACATACACCATCGGCCATGTTTAATACACGCTCTACTTCACCTCCAAAATCCGCGTGGCCTGGAGTGTCAATAATATTGATTTTTGTTCCTTTATATTGAACTGAAACGTTTTTAGAAGTAATCGTAATACCTCTTTCACGCTCTAAATCGTTATTATCAAGAATTAAATCACCTGTGTTTTCATTTTCACGAAATAACTGACAGTGATACATAATTTTATCAACCAAAGTTGTTTTACCGTGATCGACGTGGGCAATAATTGCAATGTTTCTAATAGATTCCATCTGTGATTTTTAATGGGCGCAAAGGTACACTTTATTTTCTAAAAAAAAATGTTTCTGTCATAGTTTGCGTATATACAATCAATTAGTTAATATAAAACAACAAAATATAGGCCTCAAAATGATATTAACATACGTTTAGTTATAGTTAAATTAACTATATTTGAAGTGATGAAAAGTAAAACTCTCCAAATTACTCTTATTTATACAATCATCTCGATAATTATGGCGGTCTTATGTCATAAATTATTCACAACCTACTTTTCTCCTTCAGAATACCCAAAATTGTCTTTAATTAAAGACATTTTATTCATTCTGACTACGGTTTTAGTTTTCAGTTTTATACTTTCAAAAAACGAGAAAAGAAGTATTACAATTTTTGAAAAGTTAAACAAAACCAACGAAGAAATAAAAGAATCCAATGAGAAATACGACATAGTAGCAAAAGCCACCAGCGATACTATCTGGGATTGGAAAATTCAAGAAGACAGCATTAACTGGAACAAAGGAATTGAAAGTGTTTTTGGTTACAACCGTGAAGAAGTTGGAAAAACTTCTAAATGGTGGTTTGACAAAATTCACCCAGAAGACAGCATCCGAATGTCAATAAAACTATATTCTTTTATTGAACAAAAAACGGAAAAATGGCAAGATCAATACCGTTTTAGATGCGCAGACGGAACATACAAATATGTTCTGGACAGAGGTTTTCTATTGAAAGATGAAAAAGGAAGAGCCATTAGAATGATTGGTGCCATACAGGATATTACAAAACAAAAAGAAGAAGAACAACGCTTAAAACTGTTAGAAACTGTAATTACCCAATCTAAAGATTCAATTTTAATTACCGAAGCGAATTCATCTGATGGGAAAATTCCAAAAATAGTTTATGTAAATCCTGCGTTTTCTTCAATGTCAGGCTATGAATCTGGTGAAATAATAGGAAAATCACCTAACATATTTAAAGGCCCAAAATCGGATTCTGAGGAACTGAAAAAACTACTGAGAGCCATAAAAAACGAAGAAGAATGTTTAATAGAAACAATCACTTACACTAAAAACCAAGAGGAATACTGGGTTCGTTTTTCCATGATTCCGATTTTTAGCAATGAAGGAGTAATTTCTCATTGGATCTCTATTCAGAGAGATATTACGGATGAGAAAAAACTAGAAACAGAAAAAGAACATCTTATTCGAGAATTAACTCAAAACAACAAAGATTTAAAGCAATTCTCATACATTACCTCGCACAATCTTAGAGCTCCATTATCTAATTTAATTGGTCTTTTAAATTTAATGGAAGACATTTCACTAGAAAACGACGAACTCAAGGAAATCCTGACAGGTTTCACCAAATCAACACATTTATTAAACGAAACCATCAACGATTTAGTAAAAGTCATCATTATCAAAGACAACCCTTCCATGCAAAAAGAAGAAGTCTCTTTAAAAGAAGTTTTTGAAAATGTATTCAGTCAGCTTTCTTTTCAAATAGAGTTACACAAACCTATAATTAAACTCAAATTTGACAAAGTTCCAGAACTCATTACAAACAAGGCTTATCTTGAAAGTATTTTATTGAACTTACTGACCAATTCAATTAAGTATAAATCAGAAAATAGAAAATTAAAAATATCCATAACAGCAGAAAAAATAGAAAACAAAACAATACTAACTTTCAAAGACAATGGAATTGGAATTGATTTAGAAAGAAACAGAGATAAAGTATTTGGATTATACCAAAGATTCCACAACTATCCTGACAGCAAGGGATTAGGACTTTATCTAGTAAAATCGCAAGTAGAAACAATGGGAGGAATAATTTCTATAGAAAGCGAAGTCAACAAAGGAACTACATTTACAATAACATTTAAAAATTAATTATTATGCTCGAGCAGATTTTATGCATTGACGATGACCCCATCACATTGATGTTATGCAAAAAAGTAATCTCTAAATCTTCATTTTCTCATGAAGTAATTACAGCTCAAAACGGTGAAGAAGCACTCCATCATTTCAACACCTTAAAATACACAAATGACAAAAACAAAAGAAAACCAGAACTCATTTTTTTAGACCTAAATATGCCAATAATGGGAGGCTGGGAATTTTTAGATCATTTTACTTCCTCAGACTACAATGAATTTAATTCTGCCCCAGTAATTGTTTTATCTTCCACTATTGATCCTGATGATCTAGCAAAGGCGAAAAAATATCCAATTATCATCGATTTTTTATCAAAACCTATAACATTGCCCATGCTCGAATATCTTAAAAAAAAGATAGAACAATAATTTCAACACACTGTATTTCAGAATTTCTATTCTGAAAAGAAAAATCCAAATTTCAAAAACAATTAAAGTTTTGGAATTTGGATTTTTTTTCAGAATTAAAGTCTCTTAAATGATAAAACAAAAAAAGTCCTCATAAGAGGACTTTTATATTTTTAGCTAATTGTTTTAATTACAATTTAGCAACATGTTTAGTTAATTTAGACTTCAAGTTAGAAGCTTTATTATCATGAATGATATTCTTTTTAGCTAATTTATCAATCATAGAGATTACAGTTGATAATTTTGCAGCTGCATCAGATTTGTCAGTAGCTAATCTTAATGCTTTAATAGCGTTACGAGTAGTTTTATGTTGGTATCTATTAAGAACTCTTTTCTTTTCGTTACTTCTGATTCTTTTTAATGCTGACTTATGATTTGCCATTTCTTTTAATTTTAGATGTAATAATTATTATAAATACTAGTTAAAAAAGAAAAACCTCCCACAATTATATAAAAAATAATCACTTTGGTTTTAACTAATAAAACAAAAACCGAGACACCAATTTTTGTTTTATAAAACTTATTCACAACTAATTTTTTGTAGTCCGTAGGGGAATCGAACCCCTGTTACCAGGATGAAAACCTGGCGTCCTAACCCCTAGACGAACGGACCTAAATTCTCCTAAGTTTGGAAACTTTTCAATATGTAATATAACTTGTAGTCCGTGGGGGAATCGAACCCCCCTTACCAGGATGAAAACCTGGCGTCCTAACCGATAGACGAACGGACCGTGCTTCTCTAATGCGGATGCAAAGATACATCTAATTTTTAGTTACACAATAGACCAAGCGATTTTTTTTTATTTTTTTTAATAAGCCTTTGCAAAAAGCACTCTTTTAGCTGAAGGATTCCCAGTAAACACGCAGGTTCCCGCCTCTTCTACAGCATCCAAAGGAATGCAACGAATAGTCGCTTTTGTCAAGTCTTTTATTTTTTCTTCTGTAGCAGCAGTTCCATCCCAGTGAGCAGAAATAAAACCTCCTTTACCTTCTAAAACTTCTTTAAATTCCTCAAAACTATTCACTTCTGTAATATGAGTATTTCGATAAGTCAAAGCTTTGTCAAATAAATCAGCTTGAATCTTTTCCAAAAGATTATTTATGTGATCAACGATATTTTCATTCGAAACCACTTCTTTTGTCAAATTATCACGTCTTGCTACTTCGAAAGTTCCATTTTCTAAATCTTTTGGACCAACAGCAATTCTCACAGGAACACCTTTTAATTCCCATTCAGCAAATTTAAATCCTGGCTTTTGCGTCGTTCTGTCATCATATTTTACTGAGATTTTTAATTTTCTCAATTTAGCAGTCAATTCATTAACTGCAGCTGTAATTTGAGCCAATTGCTCATCTGTTTTATGAATTGGAACAATAACGACTTGTATTGGCGCCAAGTTTGGAGGCAACACCAACCCCTGATCATCAGAGTGTGTCATAATAAGAGCTCCCATTAAACGAGTCGAAACTCCCCATGAAGTTCCCCAAACATGTTCTTGTTTTCCTTCAGCATTAGCAAACTTAACATCGAAAGCTTTTGCAAAATTCTGACCTAAAAAATGTGAAGTTCCCGCCTGCAAAGCTTTTCCATCCTGCATTAACGCTTCAATACAATAAGTTTCATCAGCACCAGCAAAACGTTCAGTTTCAGTCTTAAAACCTTTTACTACTGGAATCGCCATAAAATTTTCAGCAAAATCAGCGTAAACATTCATCATTTTTTCCGACTCTTCAATAGCCTCAACTTTTGTAGCATGTGCAGTATGCCCTTCCTGCCATAAGAACTCTGCAGTTCTTAAAAACAAACGCGTACGCATTTCCCAACGCACCACATTTGCCCATTGATTAATCAATAATGGTAGATCTCGATAAGATTGCACCCATCCTTTATATGTAGACCAAATAATCGCCTCACTGGTTGGACGAACAATAAGTTCTTCCTCTAACTTTGCATTTGGATCAACCATCAATTTTCCTGGTCTATCCTCATCATTTTTCAATCTGTAATGTGTCACAACAGCACATTCTTTCGCAAATCCTTCAGCATTTGTCTCTTCCGCCTCAAACATGCTCTTCGGCACGAATAAAGGAAAATACGCGTTTTGATGTCCTGTTTCTTTGAACATACGATCTAATTCAGCTTGCATTTTTTCCCAAATAGCATAACCGTATGGTTTAATCACCATACAGCCTCTAACTCCTGAATTTTCAGCTAGATCCGCCTTAACAACCAGCTCGTTATACCATTTCGAATAATCTTCTGATCTTGTAGTGAGGTTCTTACTCATATTATATAGTTTGGCACAAATTTTGTTTTAAATAATTTTAACTAAATAGTTTGACAAAACTAACTATTTTTGTAATGTGCAACAATAAAAAACACCACAGATATGAAAACTAACATTTCTCTTCGCCGAAACTCTAATCATTTTTACATAATTGGATTAGTGAGTTTATTATTAGCGTCGTGTGGTTCTTACCAAAATTCATCTTATTATGAAAATGATGGGGTGTATGGTAATTCATCATCAAACAGCTATGTGTCTAATGGCACAAACAACCAATACAGAGACTACTTTAGATCTTTGCAAGACGACAATCAGCCAACAGAAATTTTTACAGATGTTGACAATTACACCAATTACTCAGAAAATGACAGCATCCAAGCCAACTCTGTAGGCTACCCTGCATGGGGAAGCAGCAATTCTGATGTTTCTGTAAATGTTTACACAAATCCTACATGGTCATTCGGTTTCGGAATGGGCTATCCTTATTACGGATGGGGTTACGGCGGCTACTATGGCTGGGGCTATCCAGGTTACTGGGGTGGCGGATGGGGTTATCCAGGCTACTACTGGGGTGGTGGCTGGGGTTATCCAGGATATTGGGGTGGCGGTTATTACGGCTACAACAACTACAACTACTCTTATGGAAGAAGAGGTTCTGCTGCTTATTATGGAAACAGAAACTATACAAACAATAGAAACTACACTACCAACAGAAGTTTCACAAGCAACAGAAACTACACTACCAACAGAAGTAACGGTTATACCACAAATAGAAATTACACTACAAATAGATCATCATCAAACGGATACACTGATTTTAGAAGAAGCTCTACAAATTCGTACAATAGAGGAACGACTACTAGTCCAACTTTTACAAATAGAAGAGCCAACACCAATAGTGTAGACTACAGCAATTCTAGCAATAGAAGATCATACAACTACAACAATAGTGGAAACACCACAAACAGAAGCTACACCCCTAGCAACAACAGCGGTTCATCAAGAAGCTATACTCCAAGTAGCCCATCGCGTTCTATGAACAATAGCGGCGGCGGAGGAAGTATGAGATCTGGCGGCGGTGGCGGCGGAGGAATGAGATCTGGCGGTGGCGGAGGAAGAAGATAATTTTTCTCGAGGCAAACTAATTAAAACTAAAACTTATCCAAATGAAAAAAATATTTTTCCTATTTATAACAGGACTAACTGTCAGCGCGTCATATTCTCAGGAAGTTTCTGACGGCTTACGTTACGGCCAAGACAATTTAACTGGTACTGCAAGATTTAGAGCTATGAGCGGCGCTTTCGGAGCCGTGGGAGGTGATTTATCTGCCTTAAGTGTAAACCCTGCTGGTTCAGCTATTTTTAACTCGAATCAGGTCGGGGTAACTTTTAGCAATCAAAACATAAAGAATGACGCTAAATATTTTGAAGGTCAGAATTCTGAGAAGAAAAACTCTTTTACTTTAAATCAGGCAGGCGGAGTTTTTGTTTTTAAAGACCGAAATCCAAACAATGGATGGAACAAAATTGCAATTGGAGCAACTTACGAAAACACAAACAACTTCAACAACAACTTTGGCGTATTTGGTACCAATCCAACCCATTCTGTTGATGGATATTTCCTTGAATATGCTAATGGAATACCTTTGCAAAATATAGACGGTTTAGATTACAGAGATTTATCTTACACCGAACAACAAGCTTATATGGGATATTGGGGACATGTTATTGACCCTGTTGCAAACACACCAGGAAACACTCAATATATCAGCAATGTACCAGACGGAGCTACACCTGGACAAGGAAATTATTACCAGGAAAACGAAGTTTACACAAGAGGCTACAACAGCAAAGTTGGTTTCAACATTGCAACTTCCTACAAAGACAGACTTTATTTAGGAGCTAATTTAAATGTTCACATAACTGACTTTAGAAGAACTTCAAGCTTTTATGAAGACAACAACAATCCATTACAACCATACGAAACGATTTCGAACCTACGTTTCAACAATGAATTATACACGTACGGAAATGGTTTTTCTTTCCAATTAGGAGCAATAGGAAAAGTTACTGAAGCTTTTAGACTTGGTCTTGCTTACGAATCTAACACGTGGTACGAACTTTATGATGAAACTTCACAAAGTCTTAACACTACAAGACAAGCAGATGGCGGACAACCTATAAATGCAAATGTAAATCCTAACATTGTAAATGTATACGAATCATATACTTTACAAACACCAGCTAAATGGACATTTAGTGCTGCTTATGTTTTTGGGAAGTCAGGTTTATTAAGCATTGATTATGCTATAAAAGATTATGGAAATACAAAATTTAAACCTACTAATGATGCAGGTTTTAGAGATCTTAATAGCGATATCAAAAACACATTAACTAATACTGGAGAACTTCGTATTGGAGGTGAATATAAAATTAAACAATTAAGTTTAAGAGGAGGATATCGTTTTGAAGGAAGCCCTTATAAAAATGGAAACACTATTGGCGATTTAACAAGTTACTCAGGAGGTTTAGGTTACAACTTTGGAGCTACTAAAGTAGATCTAGCTTACTCTTATGCAGAAAGAAAATCAAATCAAGGTTTTTTCGCTAGAGGTCTTACAGATCCAGCCAACATTAATTCAAAGCTAAATAATGTTACTCTTACCCTATTATTTGAATTGTAATTAAGAATAAATAGATGAATGAGAATTTCCGTTTAGTTTTTTACTAAGCGGATTTTTTTTACTCAATAAAGAGCAATTTTCTTCTCGAAAACCTTCATAAAAAACATCTAAATAAAAACGAAACAAGCGGTGTTTGAATAAAAAAAGTGTAATTTTGCACTCCAATTTATAAAAGTATGAGAACCAAGTCTTTAAAAAAGAACAAAATTAACGTAATCACTCTTGGGTGTTCAAAAAATGTTTATGACAGTGAAG